>NZ_QFFX01000015.1:0-56300 GCF_023522295.1 Prevotella sp. TCVGH
GTTGTTTCATACTATAAAGGTACAAAAATATGATGAAATGAGCAAACTTTGAACAATGAGTTTTGCAGAGGTCTCATTACATGGACGAAAACAAATCCACCGCCTAACATATCTTGCCGTTACTTTACATTCTCAACAGAGTTTATTATTTGGGCTCGTAAATCTCCTAAGGTACCTCATTATTTTAATTATGCTTTGATGAAAAAGCTGAATGGAGATAAACAGATGACCGACGTGTGGCAATTACCTTCTATAGGAAAGTGGGAAAAATCGTGCGGTAAGCATCCTACTCAAAAGCCTTTGGGTGTATTGGTTAGAATTATTCAGGCGAGCTCTGAGCCTCATTCGTGGATTCTCGATCCATTTAGCGGTAGTGGTAGTACGGGTATTGCTGCAAATCTGTTAGGCAGAAACTATCTTGGTTTGGAAAAGGCTGAAGACTTTTTGCTCATGAGTAAAAAACGAAGGGAAGAAATGGAAAATCCAAGTGTCCGAATTAATTATCTAAAACATTTAGAGAAAAATGGAATGATATCTCAATCAGAAGATTTTCTTTTGTCGGACAGTTCTGTATTACAATATGGAATCCCTTGGCTTTAAATACGTAAAGTTGGTATTGGATGGTGTAACCGTTACATATTGGTTTTGTGGGTATAACACCCCACCCCCTACAATAGGGAGTGGGGGAGAAAGCTATAAACACTTAGTGTATATGGTTTGTGATGCCAATAATGTGCCATGCTATGTCATGGATTTCTTCCTGACTTTAAATTTGTCAAATCCTAATCCATAAACGCCAATGACCGAACTTTGAGATACGAAAGCAGCAGGATCTATTTCGTCAATGGTTTGGAATATCATCGCAGATTCGGTTTGTTTGGCTAATACGAATAACATTTTAATGTTGCGTCCAGAATAGAAACCATTGGCATTGATGGTGGTACATCCTCGTGGCACTTGAGTGTTGATGGCACTCCCAATCTCTTTGTATTTATCTGAAATAATGAAAAACTGGACAGAACGTCGACTCATGTTCACTACCTTGTCTACACAAGCGGAGGAGACGATGAGGACTACGTATCCATATAATACTTGCTGCCAGTCATGTAACACCAAGTAACTCGAGGTAATAATAGATATGTCACAACACAAAATAATCTTGCCTAAGGAGATGTCATGATATTTGTGAATCATTGCGGCAATGACATCCGTTCCGCCTGTGCTACCATTGCAGGAGAGTCCCAATCCAACGCTACTACCCAAGAGCACTCCGCCTAACACCGCCGCCATAAAAGGTTCATCACGAATAATGGCTTGGTCATTAGTTAGATGTCTCATGAGCGAAACGAATAGTGAGAAAACAATGGCGGCATAAATGGTCTTCAGACAGAAACGCCAACCTAAAATTTTTAGCGCGAAAGAAAGCAGAAACGCGTTGAATGCTAAATAACTTAATTCTACAGGGATGTTCATTCCCCAAAACAGTACGGAGGAGATTCCTGCAATTCCTCCAATTCCAATATGATTGGGTAATAGAAAAACCGTCCATCCAATACTGCCGATGAGCATGGCTAAGGTCAAAATAATATAATCTTTTAGCTCTGTTGACTTTTTTCTCTGCATGACTACTTATTTTATTGTGCAAAAAATAATTGTTATCTTATTTATTAGAAATGTGGTGCAAAGTTACAAAAAAGTTGTTTATCTTTTCGATAATTGTCATCTAAAAACAAGTTATTGCTTTGTTCAATGAAGTGGTGGTTCTCTGCGATACCTCTTTGTTATGTACTATCAAATCCGCAAACGTATGAGGACTCGCTTGAACACTAATAAAAACGTCAATGGTGTGATAAAAAGCTCGTGTTGTTAGGGAAATTGAAAAAATATGTCTAAATTTGAATGCTCATTATCTTAACGATTAAATAAATAAAAAATGGAAGAGAATAATCAACCACAAGGTTTGCAGCTTGAGTTATCCCCAGATGTTGCGGAAGGGAAGTATGCCAATTTGGTTTTAATATCACATTCAAACACAGAATTTGTTTTAGACTTTACCAGTATGTTACCTGGTTTGCCGAAGCCACAGGTTGTGAGTAGGGTGGTGATGGCTCCCGAGCATGCTAAACGTCTTCTATTGGCTTTACAAGAAAACATGTACAAATACGAGCAACAGTTTGGTAAAGTATTATTGCCCGAAGCTGCAGGTAAAACCATAGCTCCTTTCGATAAACATAAGGGAGAGGCGTAGCCCATTGAGTTTTGAGGACTTACCAAGTAGATGCACTTTGGTGGACATCCCTATTTCATACATTGCATTGTTGCGGTAAGCGTCAATAAATGCCTAATTTAGCAAGTTAAAAGTTATTTTTAGTTAAAAATAGAGAACTCGTAAAAAACAGAAACATACTTAGTAGGTGGTATTCATATTTTTTTGTACCTTTGCAGCCCGAAAAGGCTTATTTTGTCTTGTCGTAAAAGATGGAATGCCTGAATCGCACTGTTTTGATAATATACAAATAAATATATAAATAAAAAAGTAAAATTATGCCTACTATTTCACAATTAGTAAGAAAAGGCAGACGTGTGATTGAAGAGACGAGTAAGTCACCAGCGTTGGACAATTGTCCTCAGCGTCGTGGTGTCTGTGTTCGTGTTTATACAACCACACCAAAGAAGCCTAATTCAGCAATGCGTAAAGTTGCTCGTGTACGTTTGACCAATCAAAAGGAAGTGAACTCTTACATTCCTGGAGAGGGACACAATTTGCAAGAGCACAGTATTGTGTTGGTTCGTGGAGGTCGTGTTAAAGACCTTCCAGGTGTTCGTTATCATATTGTACGTGGTACATTGGATACGGCAGGTGTAGCAAATCGTACACAGCGTCGTTCTAAGTACGGTGCAAAACGTCCTAAGGCTGCAAAGAAGTAAACATGGCAGCAACGGGTTTCTAAATCACCGAGTTCTGCAGTTGGTAAGAATGTAGCAGATACATAACTTCAGAACGTGAAGTGCAAAAAGCTTCGAGAACTCGATGATTTAGAAATTTTACTTCAAAGAAATATTCATCGTTTTGCTGGAGAATTATTATCAAGGTTGAGTAAATGCTCAGGAGTGAGTGTTGAAGAACAGTAAATAACAGCCTCCGCAGACATAAATTAATAAAAAAAATGAGAAAAGCAAAACCAAAGAAGCGTGTGATCTTGCCAGATCCAGTTTTTAATGACCAAAAGGTTTCAAAATTCGTTAATCATTTAATGTATGATGGGAAGAAGAGCATTTCTTATGCTATTTTTTATCAAGCTCTCGAAACGGTAAAGGAAAAGATGGCGAATGAGGAGAAGTCTCCCCTTGAAATTTGGAAACAAGCTCTTGATAATGTGACACCACAAGTAGAAGTAAAAAGTCGCCGTATTGGAGGTGCTACTTTCCAGGTGCCAACAGAAGTACGCCCAGAGCGCAAACAAAGTATTTCAATGAAAAACTTGATTCAGTTTGCACGTAAGCGTAGCGGCAAGAGTATGGCTGAGAAACTCGCAGCAGAGATTATGGATGCATACAACAATCAGGGTGGTGCTTATAAGCGTAAGGAAGATATGCACCGTATGGCAGAGGCAAACCGCGCATTCGCTCACTTCAGATTCTAACATAATAAATAAGGTAAAAGACAATGGCAAATCGCGATTTACATTTGACTCGTAACATCGGAATTATGGCGCACATCGATGCCGGTAAAACAACCACTTCTGAGCGTATCTTGTTCTATACAGGAAAAACTCATAAGATTGGTGAAGTGCATGATGGTGCTGCTACAATGGACTGGATGGCTCAGGAACAAGAGCGTGGTATTACTATTACCTCAGCTGCAACAACATGTAATTGGAATTACCTCGGCAAAAAATTTAAGATTAACTTGATTGATACTCCGGGACACGTTGACTTTACAGCAGAGGTTGAACGTTCGCTGCGTGTATTGGATGGTGCGGTAGCAACCTATTCCGCTGCAGATGGAGTACAACCACAGTCAGAGACTGTATGGCGTCAAGCTGATAAATATAACGTTCCACGTATAGGTTATGTAAACAAGATGGATAGATCTGGTGCAAATTTCTTTGAAACAGTGCAGCAGATGAGAGATATCTTAGGTGCTAATCCATGTCCTATCCAAATTCCTATTGGTGCAGAAGAAAACTTCAAGGGTGTAGTTGACCTTATTAAAATGAAGGCGATGTACTGGCATGACGAAACAATGGGTGCCGAGTACGATATTGCTGAAATTCCCGCAGAATTAGTGGATGAGGCTAATGAATGGAGAGAGAAGTTATTAGACTCGGCTGCAAGCTTCGATGACGACCTGATGGAGAAATACTTAGAAGGTGAAGAAGTTTCAGAAGAGCAACTGATCAAAGCTATCCGCAAAGGAACTTGTGCCATGGAGCTTACTCCAATGGTTTTGGGTTCTTCTTATAAGAACAAGGGTGTTCAGCCTTTGTTGGACTATATTTGTGCTTTCTTGCCTTCTCCATTGGATACAGAAGCTATTGTGGGCACGAACCCTGATACAGAGGAGGAAGAGGATCGTCAGCCTTCTGATGATGCACCTACTTCAGCATTGGCATTTAAGATTGCTACCGACCCATTCATGGGACGTTTGGTATTCTTCCGTGTTTATTCAGGAAAGATTGAAGCAGGTTCGTATGTGTACAACCCTCGCTCGGGAAAGAAAGAACGTATCAGTCGTTTGTTCCAAATGGATTCTCACAAGGAAATTCCTATGGATTCTATCGATGCTGGTGATATTGGCGCTGGTGTAGGATTTAAGGATATTCGTACAGGTGATACTCTTTGTGATGAAGCTCATCCTATTGTATTGGAGTCTATGTCGTTCCCTGATACGGTGATTTCTATTGCAGTTGAACCTAAGAGCCAGGCTGACATTGCCAAGTTGGACAACGGTTTGGTTAAGTTAGCTGAAGAAGACCCTACTTTCACTGTACGTACAGATGAGCAGAGTGGACAGACGATTATCTCTGGTATGGGTGAGTTGCACTTGGATATCATTATTGACCGTTTGAAGCGCGAATTCAAGGTAGAATGCAACCAAGGTAAGCCACAGGTGAACTACAAGGAAGCTATTACCAAAGACGTTACACTGCGTGAAGTTTATAAGAAGCAGAGTGGTGGTCGCGGTAAATTTGCTGACATTATCGTTACAGTAGGTCCTAAGGACGAGGATTACACAGAAGGCGACTTGCAGTTTATCAACGAGGTTAAAGGCGGTAACGTGCCCAAGGAATTTATTCCTTCAGTACAAAAAGGTTTCCAAGACTGCTTGAAGAGTGGTGTTCTCGGTGGTTTCCCTGTAACTGGTTTGAAGGTGACTTTAACGGATGGCTCGTTCCACCCTGTGGATTCTGACCAGTTGTCGTTCGAACTTGCTGCACACAACGCATTTAAGAACGCATGTCCTAAGGCAGCACCCGTGCTGATGGAGCCTATCATGAAAGTAGAAGTCGTTACTCCAGAGGAAAACATGGGTGATGTGATTGGAGACTTGAATAAGCGTCGTGGTTTGGTTCAGGGTATGGACGAAGCACGTAGTGGCGCACGAATTGTGAAGGCTATGGTTCCATTGGCAGAGATGTTTGGTTACGTAACTGCATTACGTACCATTACTTCAGGTCGTGCAACAAGTTCTATGGAATACGATCACCATGCACCGGTTTCAACTTCTATTGCTAAAGAAGTTTTGGAAGAGGTAAAGGGTAACGCAAATCTATTATAATTTAAGCTAATGAGAATGGAGAGCACGCTTTAGCGTATGACTCTTAAAACGTGCCTTCATTCTTCAATATATTCATTCAATTATAACAAACATGAGTCAAAAAATTAGAATTAAGCTGAAGTCTTACGACCACCAGTTGGTTGACAAATCAGCAGAGAAAATTGTGAAGGCAGTAAAGGCAACAGGTGCTATTGTTAGCGGTCCTATTCCATTGCCCACACACAAAAGAATTTACACAGTAAATCGAAGCACTTTCGTAAATAAAAAAGCTCGTGAGCAGTTTCAGCTGTCGAATTACAAACGTTTGATAGACATCTATAGTTCAACAGCAAAAACAGTTGATGCACTGATGAAACTTGACTTGCCCAGTGGTGTTGAGGTTGAAATTAAAGTATAATTAATGAGCTTTCTGAGTAAAGAAGTGATAGAGTTTAAACGTTGAATGTAAATACGTTGAGATGAAATGTGAGGAAATTGATTGAGTAATCCACTCATTGACTCTAAAACTCTAAAACTCGTAAACTTGTAAACTCGTAAACTAACAAACTAATTATTAATATTTATTGAAATGCCAGGATTAATAGGAAGAAAAATCGGAATGACATCCGTTTTCAGTGCCGACGGTAAAAATATACCGTGCACTGTTATCGAAGCTGGTCCTTGTGTTGTAACGCAGTTAAAGACTGTTGAGAAAGATGGTTACAAGGCTGTTCAATTAGGTTTTGGAGAGGCAAAAGAGAAGAGAACTTCTAAGCCTCTGATGGGAACCTTCAAGAAAGCCGGCACAACACCTAAAAAGCACTTGGCCGAGTTCAAATTTGAAGAGGAGTATAACCTCGGTGATACTATTACAGTTGATCTGTTCAGCAATGCTGACTTTGTTGATGTAGTAGGAGTCTCTAAAGGTAAAGGCTTCCAAGGCGTTGTTAAACGTCATGGATTCGGTGGTGTAGGACAGTCCACACACGGACAAGATGACCGCGCTCGTAAGCCGGGAGCTATTGGTGCATGTTCATACCCTGCTAAAGTGTTCAAGGGAATGCGCATGGGTGGCCAGATGGGTGGTGACAGAGTAACTACCCAGAACCTGAGAGTATTAAAAGTAATCCCAGAACAGAACTTACTGATTGTGAAAGGTTCTTTCGCTGGATTCAATGGTTCAACTGTTTTAATTGAGAAATAATGGAAGTTAGCGTATTAAATATCAATGGTCAGGAGACCGGAAGAAAGGTTACGTTGAACGAATCAATCTTCGGAATAGAACCTAACGATCATGTGCTATATCTTGATGTAAAGCAGTATCTTGCCAACCAACGTCAAGGAACAGCCAAGACCAAAGAGAGAAGTGAATTAAGTGGTTCTACACGTAAATTAGGACGACAAAAAGGTGGCGGTGGCGCTCGCCGTGGTGACATTAATTCGCCAGTACTTGTTGGTGGCGCACGCGTTTTTGGTCCTAAACCTCGTGACTACGGTTTCAAACTGAATAAAAAAGTAAAACAGCTTGCTCGTAAATCTGCGCTTTCTTATAAGGCACAAGAAAATTCGATTTTAGTTGTTGAAGACTTCAATTTAGATGCGCCAAAGACTAAAGATTTTGTAAATTTCACTAAAAATCTTAAAGTTGATGGTAGAAAGACGCTTTTGGTTTTGCCAGAAGTAAATAAAAATGTATATTTGTCAGCTCGTAATTTGCAGCAGGCTGAAGTGATGACAGCGTCTACACTCAATACTTACAAAGTTTTGAATGCAGATGTTTTGATTGTGACAGAAAACTCGCTGAAGGCGATCGATGAAATCTTAATAAAATAAAGGAGACAATAGAATATGGCATTTATCATTAAACCTTTGGTCACTGAGAAGATGACTAAGATTACAGACAAGTCTTCTATTGAAAAAACTTACCGAGTAAAGGGCGAAGACCGTAAGAAAGTAGCGGAAATCAAATATGGATTTATTGTTCGTCCCGATGCAAGTAAGCTCCAAATTAAGAAAGAGATTGAAGGCCTGTACAATGTTACAGTAATAGATGTGAACACAGCTCGTTATGCGGGTAAGCGCTCAAGCCGCTATACTCGTGCTGGTCTGGTGAAAGGACAGAAGTCTGCGTTCAAAAAGGCTATCGTCACTTTGAAAGAGGGCGATACGATAGATTTTTACAGCAATATTTAAATAAAAAATGGCAGTACGTAAATTAAAACCGGTAACTCCGGGACAAAGACACAAGATTATTGGCACGTTCGAGGATATTACTGCATCCGTGCCAGAGAAGTCTCTCGTTTTCGGTAAGCGTTCTTCAGGTGGTAGAAATAACACTGGTAAGATGACCGTTCGCTATATTGGTGGCGGTCACAGAAGAAAATATCGCCTTATTGACTTCAAGCGTGAGAAAGATGGTGTTCCAGCTGTAGTGAAGACAATCGAATACGATCCGAACCGTTCGGCTCGTATCGCGTTGTTGTATTATGCTGATGGTGAAAAACGTTACATTATTGCTCCTAATGGACTGCAAGTGGGTGCAACATTAATGTCGGGTGCAGATGCTGCTCCCGAAGTTGGAAATGCACTTCCACTGGCAAAGATTCCTGTTGGTACGGTAATTCATAACATTGAATTACGTCCTGGACAGGGTGCTTTGTTAGTTCGTTCGGCTGGTAATTTTGCTCAGTTGACTTCTCGTGAGGGCAGTTATTGTGTGATTAAGCTCCCTTCTGGCGAATCTCGTCAGATTTTGAGTACTTGTAAAGCAACGGTAGGTAGTGTTGGTAACTCCGACCATGCATTGGAACAATCAGGAAAGGCTGGTCGTTCACGCTGGTTAGGTCGTCGTCCACACAACCGTGGTGTTGTTATGAACCCTGTGGATCACCCAATGGGTGGTGGTGAAGGTCGCCAAAGCGGTGGTCACCCACGTTCACGTAAGGGCTTGTATGCAAAGGGTCTGAAGACTCGTGCACCAAAGAAGCACTCTAACAAGTACATCATTGAAAGAGCAAGTAAATAACAAGTAAACAAAGAGTAAATTATGAGTCGTTCACTTAAGAAAGGTCCTTATATCAACGTTGCTTTAGAAAAGAAAATTCTCGCTATGAACGAGAGTGGCAAGAAGAGCGTTGTTAAGACATGGGCCAGAGCATCAATGATATCCCCTGAATTCGTGGGACACACTGTTGCAGTTCATAACGGAAATAAATTTATCCCTGTTTACGTTACAGAGAACATGGTAGGACATAAGTTCGGTGAGTTTTCTCCGACTCGACGTTTCGGTGGCCATGCTGGTAACAGAAAGTAAAAGGGACAAACCATTTAAAAAGTTTAATTAATAATGGGAGCAAGAAAGCATATAGCGGCTGAAAAGTTAAAAGAAGCCCGCAAAAATCTATACTTCGCAAAGCTTAAAGGCGTTCCTTCTTCCCCTCGAAAAATGCGCTATGTGGTAGACATGATTCGTGGTTTGGAAGTAAATCGTGCCCTTGGAGTATTGCGATTCTCCAAAAAGCAAGCAGCGCAGGATGTTGAAAAATTACTCCGTTCAGCTGTTGCTAACTGGGAGGCAAAGAATGATCGTAAAGCTGAAGATGGCGAGTTGTATATCAGCCGTGTCTTCGTTGATGAAGGCGTTACGATGAAGCGTATGAGACCGGCACCACAGGGTCGTGGATACAGAATACGTAAGCGTAGTAACCATGTTACATTGTTTGTTGATGCCAAAACTAATGACGAAAAATAATTAATAGAATGGGACAGAAAGTTAATCCAATAAGCAATCGACTTGGAATTATCCGTGGTTGGGATTCAAATTGGTTCGGTGGCAAGGACTTCGGTGACAACCTCGTTGAGGACAGAAAGATTCGTAAGTATCTGAATGAGCGTTTGGCTAAAGCAAGCCTTTCGCGCATTATCATCGAACGTACCTTGAAGCTCGTTACCATTACTATTTGTACAGCAAGACCTGGTATCGTCATTGGTAAAGGAGGTCAAGATGTAGATAAGTTGAAAGAAGAGTTGAAAAACCTCTTTCATAAAGACATTCAAATCAATATATTTGAAGTTAAGAAACCTGAGCTTGATGCAATCATCGTGGGTAATAACATCGCTCGCCAAGTAGAGGGTAAGATCGCTTACCGTCGTGCTATTAAGATGGCCATTCAGAATACGATGCGTGCTGGAGCAGAGGGTATCAAAATTCAGATTACTGGTCGTTTAAATGGTGCCGAAATGGCTCGCAAGGAGATGTATAAAGAAGGACGTACTCCTTTACATACATTCCGTGCCGACATTGATTACTGTCAGACAGAAGCACTTACTAAAGTAGGTCTGCTTGGAATCAAAGTTTGGATTTGCCGTGGCGAAATTTATGGTAAACAAGAACTTACCCCGAATTTCTCACAAGAAAAGGCAAATAATTCTCGTTCAAACTCTGGTAGAAACGGTCGTGGTAATCGTAGAAGAAACAATAACCGTTAAAAGTAGAAGCTATCATGTTACAGCCAAAAAGAGTAAAATATAGAAGACCTCAAGATGGGCGTGGAAATAAAGGAAACGCTCATAGAGGTACACAATTGGTTTTCGGTTCGTTTGGTATCAAGACTCTTGAGCCCAAATGGATTGATAGCCGACAGATTGAAGCTGCACGTGTTGCTGTGAATCGATACATGCAACGTGAAGGTCAAGTCTGGATTAGAATTTTCCCAGATAAGCCAATTACTCGTAAGCCTGCCGATGTCCGCATGGGTAAAGGTAAAGGTGATCCTATGGGTTGGGTTGCGCCGGTTACACCCGGTCGTATCCTTTTCGAGGTTGAAGGTGTGAGTTTAGATGTTGCAAAAGAGGCTTTGCGCCTTGCTGCACAGAAACTACCTGTGAAGACCAAGTTTGTTATACGACGTGATTACGATAAAAACGCTTAAGCTATGAAGATGACAGAATTGAAAGCACTCGCAGACAAAGACTTGCGCGAGAAGTTGGAGAATGCAGTAGAAGCATACAACCAACTTAAATTAAACCATTCAGTGTCTCCATTGGAGAACCCTTCGCAGATTAAGATTGCTCGTCGTGATATCGCTCGTTTGAAAACAGAACTTCATCAGCGAGAACTTAATAAATAACAATGGTTCAGATGGAAACAAGAAATTTAAGAAAAGTAAGACAGGGTGTCGTTTTGAGTAACAACATGGATAAGACCATTGTTATTGCTTCTAAATTTAAAGAGAAACACCCAATATATGGTAAGTTTGTTCAAAAGACAAAAAAATACCATGTACATGATGAGAAGAATGAGGCTAATGTAGGTGATACAGTACTCATTATGGAGACTCGTCCTTTGTCTCGTACAAAGCGATGGAGATTAGTTCAAATTGTAGAAAAAGCTAAGTAATTATGATACAGGCAGAATCAAAACTTACAGTATGTGATAACAGCGGCGCACGTGAAGCTCTTTGCATCCGTGTCCTTGGAGGTACTGGTCGCCGTTATGCAAGTGTGGGAGACGTTATTGTCGTTTCAGTCAAAAACGTTATTCCATCAAGTGATTTGAAAAAAGGTGCAGTATCTAAGGCTTTAGTCGTTCGTACCAAGAAAGAGATTCGTCGTGCAGATGGGTCATACATTCGTTTCGATGACAATGCATGTGTATTGCTGAACAATGCGGGTGAAATTAGAGGTAGCCGTATCTTCGGCCCTGTTGCTCGTGAGCTTCGTTCGGTGAACATGAAAGTCGTTTCTTTGGCACCAGAGGTACTTTAATATTTTAAAAGATTAATCAATGAGTAAGTTACATATTAAGAAAGATGATACCGTTATTGTTCTTACCGGACAGGATAAGGGCAAAACAGGTAAGGTGCTCAAAGTATTGGTCGCTGACGAACGTGCTATAGTAGAAGGTGTCAATATTGTTACAAAGAGTGCTAAGCCTTCTGCGAAAAACCCACAAGGGGGCATCGTGAAGCAAGAGGCTCCTATACATATCTCTAATTTGAGCTTAATAGACCCAAAGAGTGGTAAGGCTACTCGAGTTTCCGTTAGACGTGATGGAAAGAACGTGGTACGTATTGCTAAAAAGTCAGGGGAGGAAATCAAATAATGGATACAGCACAGTTTAAAAAAGCATATAAGGAGAAGATTGCTCCAGCATTAAAAGAACAGTTCAACTATTCTTCATCCATGGAAATCCCTGTTCTCAAGAAGATTGTTATCAATCAAGGATTAGGAGATGCTACAGAGGATAAGAAGATTATAGACGTAGCTGTGAATGAGATATCAACAATCACTGGTCAGAAGGCCGTTGCTACTTATTCTAAGAAAGACGTTGCAAACTTCAAACTTCGTAAAAAGATGCCTATTGGAGTCATGGTAACACTTCGCAGAGAGCGTATGTACGAATTTTTAGAGAAATTAGTACGTGTTGCTTTGCCTCGTATCCGAGATTTCAAAGGTATTGCGAGCAAGTTTGATGGTCGTGGCAACTACACCTTAGGTATTGAAGAGCAAATTATCTTCCCAGAAATAAACATCGATTCTATTGATCGTATTCAGGGAATGAATATCACTTTTGTAACGTCTGCCAAGACGGATGAAGAGGGTTACGCTTTGCTCAAAGGCTTCGGACTACCTTTTAAGAACGCTAAAAACGATTAATAGATATGGCAAAAGAATCAATGAAAGCTCGTGAAGTAAAGCGTGCCAAGTTAGTAGCTCGCTATGCTGAAAAGCGTGCCGCACTGAAGGATATCATTGCGAAGACAGATGATCCAGCTGAAGCTTACGAGGCTGCACGTAAATTGCAGTCTATTCCTAAGAACGCTAACCCTATTCGTTTGCACAATCGTTGCAAGGTTACGGGTCGTCCAAAAGGATATATGCGTCAGTTCGGACTCTCACGTATTCAGTTTAGAGAGATGGCTTCGGAAGGCTTGATTCCAGGAGTGAAAAAAGCAAGTTGGTAATTGTCTTACGTGATGAGTTACAATTACACAATACAAAAAAGAAGCTAATTTAATATTGTCGGGGTAGTCCCGATTAATTAAACATTTATAAAATGACAGATCCAATAGCAGATTATCTGACAAGACTCAGGAATGCAATTATGGCTCATCATCGTGTGGTGAACATACCTGCGTCTAATTTGAAAAAAGAGATCACTAAGATCCTTTTTGAGAAGGGATACATTTTGAACTATAAGTTCATCGAAGATGGTCCCCAGGGTACAATTAAAGTGGCTTTGAAGTACGATCCTACGACAAAGCAAAGCGCTATCAAGCATTTGAAGCGAGTGTCTACACCAGGTTTGCGTCAGTACACCGGGTATAAGGACATGCCGAGAGTAATTAACGGACTAGGTATTGCAATATTATCTACGTCACAAGGTGTAATGACAGATAAAGAGGCTACTGCCCAGAAAATCGGCGGTGAGGTTCTTTGTTTCGTATATTAATTGGAGGTTCGAATATGTCAAGAATAGGAAAATTGCCAATTAGCATTCCATCAGGAGTGACTGTTAATTTTGATGAGAAAACAAATATCATTAAGGTGAAAGGCCCTAAAGGTGAACTCACCCAAAAGATTGACCCTTCTATTAAGGTAATACAAGATAATGATACTTTGTCTTTTGAAGTAGATGAGAAGAGTCCTGTAGATTACAAGCAAAAGCAGGCTTACCATGGTTTATACCGTTCCTTAGTGAATAATATGGTAGTGGGCGTGAGCGAAGGCTATACCAAAACATTGGAGCTGATTGGTGTCGGTTTTCGTGTTTCTAATCAGGGGAATCTTGTAGAGTTCTCTTTGGGTTATACCCACCCAATCTTTATTCAGCTTCCTAAGGAAGTGAAGGTTGAGACTAAATCAGAAAGAAACCAAAACCCACTTATTACGTTGGAGTCTTGCGACAAGCAATTGTTGGGACTCATTTGTGCAAAAATTCGTTCTTTCCGTATGCCTGAGCCTTATAAAGGAAAAGGAATTCTCTTCCAAGGCGAGGTTATCCGCAGAAAGTCTGGTAAGACAGCTGCAGCTAAGTAATTTTAATGGTTTACGATTATGACAACAAAGAAAGTAGAAAGACGAATAAAAATCAAGTTTCGTATTCGCAAGAATGTAAACGGAACAGCTGAGCGTCCACGCTTAAGTGTATTTCGCTCTAATAAGCAAATCTACGCTCAGGTAATTAATGATATAACTGGTACAACTATTGCTTCTGCATCTTCGCTTGGACTTGAGAAGTTACCCAAGTCAGAACAAGCTCAGAAAGTAGGAGAGCTGATTGCAGAAAATGCAAAGTCAGCTGGTGTAACGACTGTAGTTTTCGACCGTAATGGTTATCTTTACCATGGTCGTGTAAAAGAATTGGCTGACGCTGCTCGCAAGGGTGGTCTTAATTTTTAAACGATTATGGCAATGAATAAAGTAAAAATAAATAGCGACGTAGAATTAAAAGATCGTTTGGTAGCTATCAACCGTGTTACGAAGGTAACTAAGGGAGGACGCACCTTCACTTTTGCTGCTATTGTCGTAGTTGGTGATGGCAACGGTGTGATAGGTTATGGTCTTGGTAAAGCTGGAGAAGTTACAGCTGCCATTGCTAAAGGTACTGAAGCTGCAAAGAAAAACTTGGTGAAAGTTCCAGTTTTGAAAGGTACTATTCCTCACGAGATCGAAGCTCGTTATAGTGGTGCTCAGGTGTTCTTAAGACCTGCTGCTGCTGGTACGGGTTTGGTTGCTGGAGGTGCAATGCGTGCCGTATTGGACAGTGCTGGTATAACAGATGTATTAGCTAAGTCGAAAGGTTCTTCTAACCCCCACAACTTAGTAAAAGCTACCATCTTGGCATTAAGCCAAATTCGTGATGCTTATACCATTGCTGGCATTCGTGGTGTCGATATGAATAAGGTATTTAACGGATAAAGGAGAAATAAAATGGCAACAATTAAAGTAAAGCAAATTAAGAGTAAGATTGGTGCACCTATAGATCAGAAACGAACACTTTCTTGTTTAGGATTGCGCAAGATTTCTCAAATTGTTGAAGTTGATGACACTCCAAGTATTCGTGGTATGATTCGTAAAGTGCATCATCTTGTTACAGTAGTTGAATAGTATAACTTTTAAGAAGCAAAAAGATGAAATTAAATAGTTTGAAACCAGCAGAAGGTTCTACGCATTCACGTCGTCGTATTGGTCGCGGTCCCGGCTCTGGCTTAGGAGGTACCTCTACACGTGGACACAAGGGTGCAAAATCTCGCTCTGGTTATAAGAAGAAAGTCGGTTTTGAAGGAGGTCAAATGCCACTCCAGCGCCGCGTTCCGAAAGGAGGCTTTAAGAATATCAATCGAAAGGAATATTTTGCAGTAAACCTTGGTACATTACAAGCCCTTGCAGAAGATAAAAACCTGACAAAGATTGGTATTGCAGAACTCGTTGCAGCAGGTCTGACAAACGGTAAGAAACTGGTGAAGATTTTGGGTACTGGCGAGTTAAAAGCTAAAATTGATGTAGAAGCTAACGCATTCTCTAAGACTGCTGAAGAAGCTATCAAGGCAGTAGGTGGTAACACAACTATAATCTAAGTAATGAAAAAGTTTATTGAGACACTAAAGAACTGTTGGAAGATTGAGGATTTGCGTCAGCGTCTCCTTATTACACTTCTGTTTACGGCCATTTATCGTTTTGGCTCGTTCGTAGTACTTCCGGGTATTAATCCTGCTTCCTTAGGACAACTCCAAAAGCAGACAGAAGGCGGCTTGATGTCGCTCCTCGACATGTTCTCTGGTGGTGCATTTTCTAATGCGTCAATCTTCGCATTAGGAATTATGCCATACATCTCAGCTTCTATCGTTATGCAACTTCTTGCTGTCGCTGTACCTTATTTTCAAAAGATGCAGCGAGAAGGAGAGAGTGGTCGGAAAAAAATAAGTATGTACACTCGCTATTTGACAGTATTTATCTTACTGTTACAAGCACCGAGTTATCTTATGAACCTGAAGTTCATGGCATCACAGGCCTTGTCAACGGGTATCTCATGGACTGTGTTCATGATTCCGGCTACCATTATCCTTGCAGCAGGAAGTATGTTCATCCTTTGGTTGGGAGAACGCATAACCGATAAGGGGATAGGAAATGGTGTTTCATTGATTATTATGATTGGTATTATCGCTCGTCTCCCTCAAGCGTTTGCACAGGAATTGGGTTCTCGCTTGCAGGCAATTAGCGGTGGTGGATTGGTCATGTTTATCGTTGAAATATTAATTCTCTTTGCAGTTGTATGTGCAGCAATCTTATTGGTACAGGGAACTCGTAAGGTTCCAGTACAATATGCCAAACGGCTTGTCGGCAACAAGCAATATGGAGGTGCGCGTCAGTACATTCCATTAAAGTTGTTTGCTGCAAACGTAATGCCTATCATTTTTGCACAGGCATTGATGTTTATACCGTTGCAAATTGTCCAGTATCAATCTGATAATGCATCTCCCATCTTGCGCTCTCTGATGGACACTCATAGTTTGTTGTATAACACAATCTATGTAATACTGATTATAGCATTTACTTACTTCTATACAGCTATTACACTGAATCCGACACAGATGGCTGAGGATATGAAACGTAACAATGGGTTTATTCCTGGGATTCGTCCAGGGAAAGAAACAGCAGAGTATATTGATGGAATCATGTCTCGTCTAACTCTTCCTGGCTCGTTGTTCATTGCATTCATCGCTATTATGCCAGCTTTGGCTCATCTCTTAAATGTTCAACAAGGATTTGCACAGTTCTTCGGAGGTACATCCTTGCTCATTTTAGTTGGTGTTGTGATTGATACTTTGCAACAGATAGAGAGCCACTTGCTCATGCGCCATTATGATGGATTACTGAACTCTGGTCATACTCGGGGCGGTAATGTGTCTGCCTACTAATCATCAACACTGAAAGAACTCTTATCTCTGATTGATGTTTTATGGCAAAGTGTTCTCAAGAGGATGGGCAAGCTTGAAATGCACTTGCTTATATGATTCAAAACAAGTAAGTCAAATATAGTTCGTGCATAAGGAAAAAATATCATGCTCGTCTATTGTGGTAGAAGATTAGCAATGAAACATTCAGTTAAGATTAGGAATTAACTTTTAGAAAGAAAATAATTATTATGGCAAAACAATCCGCTATTGAGCAAGACGGAACAATTGTTGAAAGTTTATCAAATGCAATGTTCCGTGTAGAACTTGAAAACGGTGTAGAGATAATTGCGCACATCTCTGGAAAGATGAGAATGCACTATATCAAGATTCTCCCTGGCGATAAAGTAAAGGTCGAAATGAGTCCTTACGACTTGACAAAAGGTAGAATCGTTTTCAGATACAAATAATCAAGTAAAGATATGAAGACAAGAGCATCACTAAAGAAACGCACACCCGACTGTAAGATAGTACGTCGTAAAGGTCGCTTGTTCGTTATCAACAAAAAGAACCCTAAGTTTAAATTACGTCAGGGCTAAATCAAGAAATGGTGGATTTCTTGTTCAATGTGAATTGAACAACTACCGCCCAATTTAAAACAATTATTTAATTAATTATCAACAAATGGCAATAAGAATTGTTGGAGTAGATTTGCCCCAAAATAAGCGTGGCGAAATCGCATTGACCTATATCTATGGTATTGGTCGAAGTAGTTCAGCAAAGATATTGGATAAGGCAGGCGTCGACCGTGATTTGAAGGTTAGCGAGTGGACTGACGACCAAGCTGCAAGTATCCGTGAAATTATCGGCGCTGAATTCAAAGTAGAAGGTGATCTCCGTTCAGAGGTCCAAATGAATATCAAGCGACTGATGGATATTGGTTGCTATCGTGGAGTTAGACATCGTAATGGTCTTCCTGTTCGCGGTCAGAGCACTAAGAATAATGCTCGTACACGTAAGGGTAAGAAGAAGACTGTTGCTAATAAGAAGAAGGCTACTAAGTAACATTTAGTTGTTAGTTGAACGTTGGAATCTTCAAGGTTCTGATCTTTAAAACTTCTAACTTTTAAACTAAAAGAAATTATGGCAAAGAAAACAACAGCTTCTAAGAAAAGAAATGTGCGAGTTGATGCTATCGGTCAATTACATATCCATAGCTCATTCAATAATATTATCGTTTCTCTTGCAAACAGCGAGGGACAAATTATCTCATGGTCTTCTGCAGGTAAGATGGGCTTCCGAGGTTCTAAGAAGAACACTCCTTATGCTGCTCAAATGGCGGGTGAAGATTGTGCAAAAATTGCTTATGATTTAGGTTTACGCAAGGTTAAAGCTTACGTAAAGGGTCCAGGCAATGGTCGTGAATCTGCTATCCGTGCCGTTCATGGTGCAGGAATTGAGGTAACCGAAATTATTGATGTAACTCCATTACCACATAATGGTTGTCGTCCACCTAAGAGACGTAAAGTATAAATTTATTCACTGGAGAATTGATGTGATGATTAATTCTCCAGTATATTCATTATTTTATTATATATTATGGCAAGATACATAGGTCCGAAATCTAAGATTGCACGCCGATTTGGTGAACCCATTTTTGGCGCTGACAAAGTTTTGTCCAAGAGAAACTTCCCTCCTGGACAGCATGGCAACAACCGTCGCAGAAAAATGTCTGAGTACGGAGCCATGTTGGCAGAGAAGCAAAAGGCAAAGTACACTTATGGTGTACTCGAACGCCAGTTCCGTAATATGTTTGAGAAGGCAGCTAAAGCTGATGGCATTACTGGTGAGGTACTGTTGCAGAACTTAGAGAGTCGTCTTGACAATATCGTTTTCCGCTTGGGAATCGCACCGACTCGTGCAGCTGCCCGTCAGATGGTTGGTCATAAGCACATTGTGGTAGATGGAAAGGTTGTCAATATTCCTTCTTATGCAGTTAAACCTGGTCAGATTGTAGGTGTTCGCGAGAAAGCAAAGTCTCTCGAAGTTATTGAGGAATCTTTGGCAGGTTTTAACCACAGTAAATATCCTTGGATAGAATGGGATGAGAGCTCAAAGAGCGGTAAGTTTTTACATCAGCCCGAGCGAGCTGACATTCCAGAGAACATTAAGGAGCAGTTAATCGTTGAGTTGTACTCTAAATAAATCATTAAATTAATGGCGATATTAGCATTTCAAAAACCTGAAAAAGTAGTAATGCTGGAGGCTGATGATAAGTTCGGTAAGTTCGAATTCCGACCATTAGAGCCTGGCTTTGGTATTACCATTGGTAATTCATTGCGCCGCATTCTCCTTTCATCACTCGAAGGTTATGCTATCAACACTATGCGAATTGCAGGGGTTGAGCATGAATTTTCTTCAGTACCTGGTGTAAAGGAAGATGTAACCAACATTATCTTGAATCTCAAGCAAGTGCGATTCAAGCAAGTAGTAGAAGAATTCGAGAATGAGAAAGTTAGTATCACCGTAGAGAATTCTACAGAATTCAAAGCTGGTGATATTGGTAAGTATCTGACTGGATTTGAAGTGTTAAACCCTGATTTGGTGATTTGTCATTTAGATGCCAAAGCTTCAATGCAAATTGATTTGACCATTAATCAGGGACGTGGATACGTTCCTGCTGATGAGAATCGTCAATTCTGCACAGATGTTAATGTACTCCCAATCGATTCGATCTACACCCCAATCCGTAATGTTAAATACTCAGTTGAACCGTATCGTGTAGAACAGAAAACCGACTACGACAAACTGGTGATTGAAGTCACTACGGATGGTTCCATATCTCCTAAGGATGCGCTGAAAGAGGCTGCAAAAATTCTCATCTATCACTTCATGTTGTTCTCTGATGAAAAGATTACACTTGAGAATCCTGATCAGGATACCAACCAAGAGTTTGATGAGGAAGTGTTGCACATGCGTCAATTGCTGAAGACTAAGTTAGTGGACATGAACTTAAGTGTTCGTGCACTCAACTGTCTGAAGGCAGCCGATGTTGAGACACTTGGTGACTTAGTGCAATATAACAAGACAGACCTCTTGAAGTTCCGCAACTTTGGTAAGAAATCGCTTTCAGAGCTTGATGATTTGCTCGAGAGTCTGAATCTATCATTTGGAACCGATATTTCAAAGTACAAACTGGATAAGGAATAAGATGAGTTTTTAGTTGATAAGTTTTTAAGTTTAGAATTCTTTCTTCTTAATGGATAAGTTAAGATTATCATTCTAAAAACTTGCAATGCTGAAAAAACAAGCGATTCCAACTCCACAAATGAACAAAACAAAAAATGAGACACAATAAAAAATTCAACCACTTAGGTCGTACTGCATCTCACCGCAACGCTATGCTTGCAAACATGGCTTGCTCGCTGATTATGCACAAAAGAATCACTACGACCCTCGCCAAAGCCAAAGCTTTGAAGAAATATGTAGAGCCACTGATTACACGCTCTAAGGACGATACCACTAATTCGCGCCGTGTTGTATTCCGTTATTTGCAAGACAAAGTTGCTGTTTCGGAGCTTTACAAAACCGTTGCTCCTAAAGTAGGTGACCGCCCAGGTGGTTATACTCGTGTTATAAAATTAGGTACTCGTCAAGGCGATGCTGCTCAAATAGCATTTATTGAGTTAGTAGACTTTGATGAAAATATGGCAAAAACAGAAAAGACTGCTAAGAGAACTCGTCGTAGTCGTCGTTCTACTGGTAAGAAAGATGAAACTGCAAAGGTTGAAAATTCTGTTGAAACAGCTGACGCTACTGAAGCAGTATCTGCTGAAGATGCACCAAAGGAAGTTTCAGAAGAAAAAGCACAAGAAGAAAAAGCAGCTGAGTAAGTTTTCCGTATCTCTTTCAATATTAACGCTCTCATCCAATTTGGTTGAGAGCGTTTTTATTATTCTCTCTTCTGAAATTGCAACGTATAGAAGTATATTTCAGCTTCTACTCCTTAATAATGAAAATTCTTATTTGCGTGTCATTATTTTGTAGTATATTTGTCATGTAAAACCTTTGTTGTCATAAAAATGTCTAATCGCAAGCGTTCTTTTAGTCGAACGTCTCATCATACTGAAAATGATTATTCTTTCGATGTTATATTTAAACTTTACTATCCTAAAGTCAAGAACTTTGTGTATGGGTTTGTTGGCGTGGAGAGTGAAGCTGAAGATATTGCGCAGGATATTTTTCTTAAATTATGGATGAAGCGAAACAACATCCAAATCATGACAAATTTTGAAGCCTATCTTTATACTATGGCACGTAACTGCACTCTTAATGCCTTAAAATCCTCCAGTGTACGGCATAAGATTCAATCATTAACCGATGCAGATGTTGAAGACGATGCCGATGTAGAAGGCATCATCTTTAGTGAAGAATTACAAGAACTTATCAACCGCGTGACAAGCCAAATGCCTGACCAGCGGCGCAGAATCTTTACAATGAGTAGGTTGGACGGTATGAGTAATGAAGAAATTGGGCACAGGTTGAATATCAGTAAACGAACTGTAGAAACGCACATCTCCCAAGCACTTGCGCAAATTAGGCGACTGCTCGTATGTTTTATCCTCTTTCACTATCTCTAAATTTGTCCATAACGACCGTGAATATATAGCTCGGAATGCTGATTTTTGGAAATTGACGAGCTACAGCAATTGCATCGGACTGTCTATCAAATGTTGAAGTCAGTCTTGAATTACCATCGCCCTTTATGCCTCACTTATCTCCAGCGGGAACGTTATGTTGGTTTTTTCTCATTTATTACACCTCCTTTCTGCACCCAGTTTTGACAAACATGTCATAGCACCTTATATTTACTGTGCAAATATTCAGACAAAGACAAATTTCTATATAATAGTGCTAATAACTGACAGGATAACGGAGCTTAGTGTAAATATTGTCATATTTACACATATTTAACGTATGTATCCGTCTGTATTCTCAAATAATTTGTTATTTTCGCATCGAAATTTCACGAAATATCAAACATCATTATGTTATTGTCAGCCAAATTTGAAAATATTTACTCGTTTAACGAGGAAACGCGTATCTTGTTCACAGCCAGCAAGAGCGACCAATTGCCGTTGCAAGTGTCACGGGCAGAAAAACGGGATGATATATCCGTGCTCCGTATGGGATTGATTTATGGTGCCAATGCTTCCGGAAAGTCAAACATCATAAAATGTTTGGCTATTATCAAGGAGTTTGCCTTGAGTGGTTGGAACACTCTCAAATATAATTATTTCAAGATGACGGATGAACCCAAAGAGTGTTCGAGTATCGAATTGGAGTTTAAGGTAGACAGCCAGTTCTTTGCTTACGGTGTGGCATTTTCGAAAGGCGGCTTGCTTGAAGAATGGCTATATAGGACTGGTAGTCGCAATGACGTCATGATCTTTGAGCGTAAACGCAATGGTGATAGTTGGGATAATACTATTGCATCTCAGTTCCTAAAAAATGAGGATGGACAATTTTTGAAGTTCTTGATTGACGGCACACCTACCAAGGGTACTTTCTTAAGTGAGTATATCAAGCGTAACGGAAAGGGAATAGATGCGATTAAATTAGCTCGTAAATGGTTTGAGAATCTGAATATTATCTTCCCCAATACACATAGAACAGATTTCCCCTTCCGAGTTGTGAACGATACTCAGTTCAGAACTGTGATGCGCGAACTGCTAAATTATTTTGGAATAGGTATCTCAGACCTTCGTCGCGTAGAGTCTAAACCTGAAGAATTGGGCATTCCCGATGAAATCCGACAAAAGATAGAGGAAAGTCTTGAAGGTAAAGATTCCGAAACTGGTGTGGTGATTCATAATGAGAACCGCTTCATCTTTGCAGAGAAAGATAAGTCGAAGAATCTGAAGTGGCATGAGCTGAAAACCATCCACAAAAAAGAAGGCAGTAACTCGGACTATATATTCGAAATGTTCGAAGAGTCTGATGGCACGTCACGCTTGTTTGACTTCATTCCAATGCTTATAGATATGCGTGCTAATGATGCAGTCTATGTGATTGATGAAGTTGACAGGAGTTTACACCCAATGTTGACATTGAAACTGTTGGAGATGTACAACAGTTTGCTTAGAAGCGATTCACAAATGCAGTTAATTTGCACCACCCATGAGTCCAATCTACTTTCTACCGCCCCTATCCGTCAGGATGAAGTCTGGTTTGTAGAAAAGGACAAAAAAGGAGCAAGCCATTTATCTTCACTATGTGAGTACAAGCCAAGAGAGAATGTACAAAAAGGTTATCTGAATGGTCGCTATGGAGCAATTCCATTCTTTGGCGAACTGAATAATATACATTGGGACGATGCGAAGCAGGAATAGTTTGATGCGCAAACGTCGGGAGGCATTTCGTGACGCTCGCCTTATAGTCATAGCCTCCGAAGGCAAAGACACGGAGCGGATATATTTTAAGGCATTAGCCAAAGAATATACTAATCTGCGCGTGCACGTACATATATTAGAACGGAGTGAGAATGAACAGAACAACTCTAGCCCAGAACATGTATTAAAACAACTCAATGACTACAAAAGCAAATATGACTTAGAGGCGGATGACGAACTTTGGTTAGTAGTCGACAAAGATCGCTGGACAGAGGCTATGTTGTCTCATGTAGCCACGGAATGTTCGCAGGAAGTTGCCATGCATATGGCTTTAAGTAATCCTTGTTTCGAGCTATGGCTTTTATTGCATATGGAAGATGCAGCATCGCTGTCACCCGAAGAACAGGAGCAATGGATGAAGAATCGCAGAAAGTCTAAAAATGCCGACCCATATTTGAAGGTACGATTGCGTCAGAAGATGGGTTCTTACCATGAGTCATCCTACGATGCACTAACTTTGATAGCTCATATAGAAGATGCGATAGAGCGAGCAAGAGCATTAGATAAGAATCCTACTGACCGTTGGCCGCAAACTCTCGGTACGAGAGTGTATTTGCTGGCGAAAAGCGTGATGAACAGGAACTAATTTCCTGCTTGAGTCTACAGTGAATGCCAATCATATGGGCCAGAAATGATTTGGGAGGCAGAAAGCATAACTGTGTCTATAAATCACTTTTAGAATGCCCAAGAGAGCATTGACAAAGGCAACCGTTATTTTTGTCCTGTAATTTTACCAAAAAACGACCATTGAAAATTTGCGAAATAGAAAAAATTAATAGGCAAACGATGGACAAAAATGGGCTGATTTTAACAAAATACACGGTTTTTTTAGTCAGAACATTGACTTAACGGTCTTGGAAACATGTATTAGAGGTGTTATTCACATGCTTCAAGAGCCTTAAAGCATGCAAATAGGAGGCTTATCTCAATGCTTTAGTCGACAAAAAGTGGTAAAAATAGGAAAGAAAAGAGTTGACATTGGCGTAACATTCATTATAACAATGAATTACGAACCTTGTTCATTACTCGCGTATTTGCGACCAACTTTGTCGTTGGATGTTTTCACCCGAGTTATGAGAGGCACTTTGTAAAGAAAATTCAGCATTTATTACCTTTTAATAAAGCGTATCACTCATTTTATTTTTGATGTTTTTGAGGGCGTTTGTTTTCGTAAAAATGTCATATAATGAAGAAGCCGTGTAAAACTGCCTTGCCTTATAGAATGCGGATGTAGCACACAATTCGCTTTTTAATATTTATTAACTACGTGTGACGCTCTTTGCAGTTGTCTTATAGAAAAGCACCTAACTATGAATCAACAACCAGCCTACAAAATCATGAGATTTTTTGTTGACGGACTCATCCCAGCCCGTTATCATCATCGTATTATAAGGTGGCTGTCTGACTCCAAGGATAGTGAAGCCAAGGAGGAAGCGATGAAACAAATATGGAATGAAACTTCCAGTAGGATGGATATCCGCTCTTTGGATCAATCTTTTGATAGATTTAATCGGCAACGGTCAGTATCCATCGTGCATCCAGTGGCAACCAATCGATTAAGACATCTATTAAAATATGCAGCAATTCTTACACTTCCTATTTTGTTGAGCCTTGGTGTTTGGTGGATCACTTCCTATCAGAGCACAAAGAATATGGCTTTGTCCGATTTTTATGTTTCCCAGGGACATATTGGTACGCTCACTTTGTCCGACGGTACACAGGTTAAGCTCAATGCAGGGTCTACTTTATCCTATCCTCAGCACTTTAGTACCTTTGCACATAGCCGAGAGGTGTATTTAGATGGCGAGGCTTTTTTTAAGGTGACTCATCAATCAAAGCAGCCATTTATCGTCCACATTGGTAATTTGAAAGTCAAGGTGTTGGGTACACAGTTTAATATTAAAGCTTATCCTGCAGAAGAAAACATAACCACTACCTTAGCTCAGGGTAAAGTCCTCGTGTATGAAAATAAACAAGCTATGACTATTCTGCCCGATGAGCAGGTGGTGTATAACCGTGTAAACGGCATGATGAAAAAGCAGCGAGTAGAAAATTACGATTATAGTCAGTGGATGCACGGTAGACTTTACTTTAACCAAGCTCCTCTTAAAACAATTATAGCCGATTTGCAACGACGATACAACATTCGATTGAACATCGCATCAGATGTTGATTTGAGCCAGAAATATACCATGGCATTCCGTGAAGATGAGACCATAGACGATGTCATGCACGTGCTTTGCAATATTTCTGACCATTTACATTTTACAAAACAAAATAACATTATCATAATCTATACCAAGAAAGGAGGTCGCCAAGCAGATATTCACAAGTAAACGCAATCAGGTAATTATGCTTAATATTGATGCTTGTTTAGCAGTCAAGCGTACTAATTTCCTGTAGACAAATAAGAAATAAATTCTAACAACTAAATCTATTTTATCTAAACAAAGGTATGAAACCTAAGACTAAAAAAACACTTCTAACAATGATGCCATGGAATAAGCTGTTTCTTGTAAGTGCATTGTTGCTGATTTCATTGGCAGGTTTTTCTCAAAATCAAGTCATCAAGTTGCAGAAGCGTGAGGCAACTCTCAAGACCATGATTACTGCCATAGAAAAACAAACAAATAAGTCTGTTGATTACGGACAGAATGTAATGAATCTTAAAAAGGTGGTGAGAGTAAGTGCTACCCAGATGAAGCTATCCGACTTGTTGAAGGAGCTTTTTATGGGCACCAACATAGAATATACCATCACCGACCGACACATTTTAATCAGTCAAAAGAACAAGCCTCAGACACAAAACACCCTTCAAAGTGGTGCAACGATTCGTGTAAAAGGACAGGTGACAGATGAAAATGGCGAATCGCTCCCAGGCGTTACGGTGAGAGTGAAGGGCAGCAAGAATGCAACTGCAACCGATATTGATGGAAACTATAGCCTCAATGTTCGTAGCAATGATATACTCGAATTCTCGTATGTTGGATTTGCTACTCGCGAATTCAAGGCTTCTGATGTCACCTCTACTACCGTCTTAAGCGAAAGTTCCAAACAACTGGGTGAAGTGGTAGTAACGGCTCTCGGTATCAAGCGAGAGGAGAAAGCTTTGAGCTACAATGTACAACAAGTAAAGAGTGAAGAACTAACTCGTAACAAGGATGCCAACTTTGTCAACTCGCTCAATGGTAAGGTGGCAGGTGTAAGCATTACCAAAAGTGCCAGTGGCGTGGGTGGTGCCACACGTGTGATTATGCGTGGTGCAAAATCTATCGAAGGCAGCAATAATGTGTTGTATGTAATAGATGGTATCCCCTTGTTCAATTTCAATGGAGGTTCTGACAGTGGTGTTTTAGGAGAGGGACGTGTCAGCAGTGAAGGCATTGCCGACTTTAACCCCGAAGATATTGAGAGCATCAACGTTTTGGCAGGTCCTTCTGCCGCTGCCTTGTATGGTAGTAATGCAGCGAATGGAGCTATCCTCATTACCACTAAAAAGGGTAAAGAGGGCAAAATGGAAATATCCTTCTCGTCAGCAGCCGATTTTAGCTCTCCCTTGCTCATGCCTAAATTTCAAAACACTTATGGTAACAAAGCAGGGTCTTATGAGAGTTGGGGTGAAAAGCTTGCAACGCCCAGTTCGTACGACCCTGCAAAAGACTTCTTCCGTACAGGTACTAACTTTATCAACTCATTGACCCTAAACACAGGTAATGAGTATAATCAAACCTTTGCATCGGTAGCTTCCACTAACTCAAAGGGCATTGTGCCAAACAATACGTACGACCGATTGAACTTTACTGTTCGCAATTCTTCAAAACTCTTTGGTGGTAAGGTTCAATTAGATTTAGGCGCATCGTACATCAAGCAAAAAGACAACAATATGGTATCTCAAGGTGAGTATTGGAATCCTATTGTTGCTGCTTATTTGTTCCCACGTGGTGAGTCGTTCGATGCTATCAAAACGTTTGAGCGTTACGACAACACACGAAACTTCCCATTGCAGTATTGGCCCATATTAGATGGTAAATTTGCTAATCAAAACCCTTATTGGACAGCTTATCGTAATTTAGCTCCTGATGATAAAGACAGATATATGTTCAATGCAGGCCTCACTTATCACGTCTTAGATTGGTTGGATCTTGCTGGTCGTGTTCGTTTTGACAGAACTTTTATGACGAGCGAACGAAAAATCTACGCTTCTTCATACGATGTGTTTGCTAAGTCAAAGGGCGCATACGATTATTATAATTATAAAGATCATCAAACCTATGTCGACTTTATTGCCAGTATCAACAAGCGTTTTGGAGACTTTAGCTTAGCTTCCAACATTGGTTACAGCTATTCTGATTATGGCTCACTCACCAGAGGCTATGGTGGTAATCTGACGTTAGTACCCAATAAGTTCTCTTTGACGAATATCGATCCTACCGACAGTAAGATTCGTGAGACTGGTGGTGATAGCAAGGTGCGCAATGTGGCAGCCTTTGCCAGTGCCGAATTAGGCTACAAGAGTATGCTCTATCTTACCCTAACAGGCAGAAACGATTGGAATTCGCGCTTGGTTAATTCTTCTGAAGAGTCGTTCTTCTATCCTTCAGTTGGTTTGTCAGGCATCATTTCTGAAATGGTAAAATTACCCAAAGCCATTTCTTATCTCAAAGTAAGAGGTTCGTTCACCGAAGTAGGTTCTCCTGTATCACGTTCGGGTATGACACCGGGAACCATTACAACGCCTATTTTGGGAGGTAGCTTGAAATCAACCGACATCTATCCGTTCACCGATTATAAGGCAGAACGTACAAAGTCGTATGAGTTTGGTTTGACGGCACGGTTTTTCAAAAAGTTATCTTTCGACTTCACATGGTACAAATCAAACACCTACAACCAAACGTTTATCGGTGAATTGCCAGAAAGCTCTGGTTATAAAGCCGTATATCTACAAGCAGGAAATGTGGAGAACCGCGGTGTGGAGATGACCTTGGGTTATCATGACAACTTTGGCGAGTTAGGTTGGAACTCTTCGCTTACCTATTCGCACAACAACAACGAAATTATTGAGATGGTGAAAGATTACACCCATCCTTTGAGTCCTAAACCCATAAATATCCCACAAGTGTCTAAAGATAAAGGGCGTGTTATCTTAAAGGTT
Organism: Prevotella sp. TCVGH; assembly: GCF_023522295.1. Lineage (NCBI taxonomy): Bacteria > Pseudomonadati > Bacteroidota > Bacteroidia > Bacteroidales > Prevotellaceae > Prevotella > Prevotella sp. TCVGH. The sequence goes on from NZ_QFFX01000015.1 coordinate 28,264, forward strand.
GGAGGTTCTATCAACGACATCTACGCAAATAAGTTCTTGGCTAAAGACAATCAGGGCTTTATCAATGTTACCTCTTCTGGTGGCTTCAACGTAGAGAATGTAGATCCCGTGTACCTCGGTAAGACCACCCCAGATTTTACGATGGGTTGGAACAACTCATTCTCTTATAAAGGCTTCGGACTAAGCTTCTTAATCAATGCACGTGTGGGTGGTGTTGTTACTTCTTCTACACAAGCATTGCTCGATAAGTTTGGTGTGTCGCAAGCCTCTGCCGATGCTCGTGATGCTGGTGGTGTGCTAATTCCAGAACAGGGAGTGTTCGATGCCAAAAACTATTATAACTTGATAGGTACTGGCGAAACAGCCTTGGCTGGCTATTATACCTATAGTGCAACCAATGTTAGATTGCAAGAGTTAACTTTCAGTTACAGGTTTAATTCTCGTTGGTTCAATAATGTGGTGAAAGATTTAACACTCTCGTTTGTGGCTAACAATCCTTGGATGATTTATTGCAAGGCACCTTTCGATCCAGAGGTGACTCCTTCTACAGGTACTTATGGACAAGGAAACGATTACTTCATGCAGCCCAGTCTGAAGAGTTATGGATTTAGTGTAAAATTTAAATTCTAATCAACTATGAAATTTCTAAGATATAAACAATATATGATAGGTTTATTGGCTTTGTCATTGTTTGCTTCGTGCGACTTTGAGAAAATCAATACCAACGAGTTCGAGATGCTTCCCGAAGAAGGTAAAATGGACGGTATCTCTGTCGGTGGTCCTATAACAGCTTTGCAAAAGTGCGTAGTACCTGTTGGTACACAAGACGACGGAACGAATGTTGCCAACGAATATCAAGTAGCTTATCATTTGGCTGCCGATTGTTGGAGTGGTTACTTTGCCCAAAACAACAACTGGAACAGCGGTCGTAACAACTTAACCTATTTCTTGATGGACGGTTGGGTGTCGGCATCGTACACTTCGGCATATACCAAAGTGATACCGTTGTGGCAAGACATCAAGATAAAGACCGAGAAAGACTTCCCAGAGGCTTATGCTTTGGCACAAATTCTCAAAGTATCTACTTGGCATAAGGCTACTGATATGTTCGGCCCCATTCCTTACAAAGAGGCTGGAAAGGGACTTATTAGTGTACCTTACGACAGTCAGGCAGACGTGTACAAATGCATGTTTGAAGATTTGACGAATGCCATTGGCGTGCTAACAAATGCTCTCGAGCATGGTACTACCAAATTATTGCCCAATGCCGATGCCGTATATGGAGGCAATGTAAAGAAATGGATAGTCTATGCCAACTCCTTAATGCTTCGCTTGGCGATGCGTGTATATTATGCCGATGAGGCGATGTCAAAGAAGTATGTACTGCAAGCGGTGAACAATCCTTACGGTGTGATGCAGTCTAAGGGCGATGAAGCAAAAATGGAAAAGGGTGCAGGACTTACCTTTATCAACAACATTGAGATTTTATCGAACCAATACAATGAGTGTCGCATGGGTTCATCGATGCAGGCTTATTTAGGTGGATACGAAGATCCACGACTTCCCAAGTACTTTACAGAGTCTGAAGCTTATTACGCTCAGGACTTGGGACAATACGGAAAATACCTGGCAGTACCAACTGGTAACATTACGGAGCAGAACGATGTATATAAAATGGCGTCAAGACCCAATGTAACCAAGACAACCGCCACTTATTGGATGCGCGCCTCTGAAGTGTATTTCCTTTTGGCAGAAGCAGCGTTACATGGCATTTCTGTCAACGGTTCTGCTGAAGACTTGTATCGCAAGGGTATTGCCATGTCGTTCGAAGAGAATGGCATTCCTGCCAATGAGGTAGACAACTATATGAACTCTGGCCGTACACCGATGAAATATGAGCTAAGTATGTGGTATCCTAACGTGAATGTTTCAGAGCCTCCAGTTACAAAAGCTACCGTAAAGTGGGGTGGCAGTAACGAAGAGAAGTTAGAGAAAATCATGATTCAAAAATGGATTGCATTGTATCCTAACGGACAGGAAGCTTGGAGTGAATATCGTCGTACGGGCTATCCAAAGCTACACAAGGTAATGGCGAATTACAGCAACGGTGAGGTTGATACCAATATCGGTATTCGCAGAATGCGTTACCCTGCCAATAGGGCTACATCTGATGAGGACAAGCAGAACTTGGACAAAGCGCGTCAGATGCTACGTGACGGACAGGATAAGGCTGGTACTCGCCTGTGGTGGGATAATAAGAATAAATAATATACTTAAAATTGAAAAATAATGAAACGTTTTAAATATCATCAACTATTTCTCGCTCTTGCGATAGGAATGTTCATGACCTCCTGTAGTGATATGTTAGAACCCGAAGCAAAAGAGTTTGACCATGTAGGTGGTTATAACACCATGAACAATGAGCAGAGCGAACAATATTACGCTGATTTAAGAGCTTATAAGAAAACGGCTAATAATTATGGTCGCCCTGTAGCATTCGGTTGGTATTCTAACTGGTCACCAGCAGGCACTTACCGTAGAGGCTATCTTAGTTCGATGCCCGACAGTATGGATATTGTGTCTATGTGGAGTGGTGCCCCTAACAGATTTCAAATCACACCTGCACAAAAGGCTGACAAAGAGTTTGTGCAAAAAGTGAAAGGAACCAGACTTTTGGAGGTTACCCTGCTTTCATACATCGGAAAGGGTAGAACTCCTGATTATGTGTACCACGAAGTGGAGAAAAAAGCAGAACAGGAAGGTTGGAGCAAAGACGAGAAACGACTGAATGAGGCAAAGAAACAAGCTCGTTGGAAGTTCTGGGGTTACAATGGCAAACGTGGATCGGAAAGCCATAAACAAGCGTTGGCAAAGTTTGCGAAAGCACTCTGCGACTCCTTGGTTGCTAACGATTGGGATGGTTATGACATCGACTGGGAAATAGGAAGTGGTGTCTTTGACATGGATGGAACTTTAGAAACCAATGAAGACTTAATTTATTTGATTAAGGAAATGAACAAGTATATTGGTCCAAAGAGTGACCCGGAGGGCAATGGCCACAAACTAATTTGTATTGACGGACAATTCCATGGTCTAACCAAAGCCTTGGATGGCTATGTTGATTATTGGATTGCACAATCGTATGGCTGGGTGCCCAGTTTGGATTACTATGATTTCGATACCAAAAAACTGATTATCACAGAGAATTTTGAATCGAGTTTTAGTAGTGGTGGTAAGCTGTTAAAACAGGCAGCCTTGATGCCAACCAACGGATGTAAAGGTGGTGTAGGTGCTTATCGTTTTGACAACGACTACGACAATACGCCTAATTACAAGTGGATGCGCCAAGCTATTCAGATTAACCAGAAGGTTTATAATGAATGGAAAGCCAACCAAAAGAAAAAGTAAGTTTAGTGAATCATCAAAAATGAGATAACAATGAAAAACAAACATATATGTCGTTCTCTTTTAATGGGAGGGTTAGCCCTCTTGTTAGGAGCATGCAATAATGAGAGCGAAAGTGATTTGCTCGCTGAAAAGGTTTACTTCGAGAGCAGTGAATATCAGGTAACGATGAAAGAAGAAAAAGATGTCATGGATGTAAATATCACCTCTCGTCTTAGTAATCTTCTGTCGTCGGATGTGAATGTATCGTATGAGGTAGCAGAAGAGTCATTGGTAAAAGAGTATAATGCGAAGCATGGTACAGGCTATTTACCGTTCAATGCACAAAATGCGAAAATAAACACACCGCAAGCTGTGATTGAAGCAGGTGCGACGCACGCCAAACCAGTGGTACTTACCCTGTCTGGATTGAATAGTCTTGAAGCAGGAAAGTCTTATATCTTGCCTGTTCGAGTAAAATCAAGTAGCGTTCCTACAGTGGCTGGTGAGGATATAGAATATGTTATTTTAGCGAAACCAATCTTAATTAACAAGGTGGGTACGTTCACAAATCACTATATTTCTGTAAAATTCCCAGCAGGAACTTTCTTTAAGTCGTTTACCTATGAGGCTTTAGTTTATTCTACAGGTTGGGGATCGAATAATACCATTATGGGTTGCGAAGGTATCATGATATTACGCGTTGGTGACGAAGGCGGCGGCATTAGTAGAGGTATTTTACAAATTGCAGGAAACCAGCATTACGAATCACCTGACAAACTGCCCGCAAACAAATGGTGTCATGTCGCCATCACTTACGATCAACCTTCTGGAAAGACTGTTCTGTACTTGAATGGTACCAAGTGGGCTGAGTCTACTTGGAATATTGCTGGCTTCGATCCTAATAAGGATGTAGGCTTTAACATTGGTAAGTTGGCAGGATTCCCTTGGGGCGAACGTCCATTCCGTGGTTATATGAGCGAATTGAGAGTATGGAGTGTAGCTCGTACCGACAAGCAAATCAAACAATTTATGTTAGGAGTAGATCCTAAATCAGACGGACTTGAATTGTATTATAAGCTTGATGGCTCTGAGAAAGTCGAGGGCGATATCATCAAAGATGCAGCCAAGAATTTGGATGGTAAGACAAACGGTATTGATATTGCTCCCTTAAATGAACCGATCTCTATCAAATAATTTTTGAGAGTGACATAAAACGTAAAAAGGAGGTGCGCGCATGGTCGTTCACCTCCTTTTTAATGTGCTTTCTTATCTACACATGAAAACCATTATTCTTTCCTTGTCATCATGTGAAGTCTACAGATAATCACTTTTAAGGTTGTTTTTGTGGAAAAGTCAACTTAATTTCTTATTTTTGCGTGTAGATATTTATGTAGAACATAAAAAATGAGAATATGGAACTTATTGTATTTCTGGTATTTTTAGCAATAGCCTTATTAGGCTGGGGATGTGGTGCTTTGCACGATAAAGTTTTTAATTATCAGCCTCTGCCTGAAGAGCATGTCGATGATTCATCTGCTGCGCACGAAGAGTTGAGTTTGCGAGATATCTTGAAAACCAACAGTATAAAAGGTTATCAAGCGATTTAATTTTTTTGCTCAATATGAAGCTGGTGGGGATTGTCCCAATCCATTCTATTTTGCAGAATAACAAGAATTTAGGGGAAATCCTACGGCTCATGGGGAAATTCCCTCTTGAGGTTACGAAGAGTTTTTGTATATTTGTATCGTGCGTCGAGTGTGATTCTATACTCCGTCTATAAATCAAGAAAACATGAAAAAAAACTTACTTATTTCGTTGGCTATCCTCATTGTATGCAGTGGTTGCGGTACTTATGCGGGAAGTGGAGCTTATGCAGGTTCCTCTTTAGGGTCGATATTGGGGAGTGCTATTGGAGGAATCTCTGGAGGCCCTCGTGGAAGTGATTTAGGAACGATAATTGGAATGGCAGGCGGTGCTGTGGTTGGTGGAGCTATCGGAGCAAATGCAGATAAAAAGCGAGAAGCTGATTTAGACCAGTATCAACGAGATAAGGAGATAAGAGCGCAGAAGAGAGCGCAACGCCAACAAATCAAGAAGCAGAAACAAGAAAACATGTACGATTATCAGCGAGAGGGTTGGGACGCAAGTGGATATGACGAAACAAACAGTGGGGATGACCGTCTCTTGGATTTTGAGAGACAAGGCGATGAAGATTCACTCATGATTCAGTATCCAACGAAGAAGACTCCTGCCACCTCCAGCGTAGAGAAGTTAGCCAAAGGTCTCACTTATGCGCCAACCATGGAAATTAGAAATGCACGACTGATAGACCAAAATCAGGATGGAGCCATATCGCGAGGGGAGGTTTGCAGAGTGGTGTTTGAAGTTTACAATCAGGGTACTCAGACTTTATATAATGTCGAACCGATAGTTTTAGAAACTACCAACAACAAGCATCTTACCATTTCCCCGAGTGTTCGTGTAGAACAAATCGAACCGGGTACAGGAATCCGCTATACTGCCATGGTGAAGGCTGACAATAGAATAAAGTCGGGGCGTGCAAAGATATGCGCCACTGTGGTGCAAGGAGGTCGTACGATTTCGAAAGTTTGTGAGTTTGATGTCATTACGAAGAAATAAATCGAAGTAAACCACAATTTCAACGAATGACATAAATATGTCAATGAGCGTACGTTTCAATAACGAATAACGCCAACTAAACAGCGATTGTAAAATTGGTGGTTCACTGTATGGAATGATAATTATTGCTGAATTTTCTTTACAAAGTGCCTCTCATAACTCGCGTGAAAACATCCAACGATAAAGTTGGTCGCAAATACGCGAGTTATGAGCAAGTTTCATAATCCGTTGTTATTTAATTCGTTATGCTTACGGTGTCGCTTTTCTTTCCTATTTTTATCACTTTTTGGCAGTTAAAGCATTGAGATAAGCCTCCTATTTGCATGCTTTAATGCTCCTGAAGCATGTGAATAACACCTCTAATACATGTTTCCAAGACCGTTAAATCAATGTTTTGATTAAAAAAACCGTTTATTTTGTTAAAATCAGCCCATTTTTGTTGGGTGTTTGCCTATTGATTTTTTCTATTTTGAAGATTTTAGATGGCCGTTTTTTGGTAAAATTACACAACAAAAATGTTATTTTGAGATTGCTGTCGTTGTTCAGTTGTAATAGCCCTCAAATGTTACGCAAGGGGAGTCGTAACCGCATTGTGGTAGGGGAGTACGGCTCGTGTGTCCACCCAACCAAGATGTAACATCAATTCAATTGGCGTTTGATTGGCCGCACGAATCGTGTGCCTCTGCGCCTCAGCACAAGCAATATGTTGGTGTTTTTCATACCTTCCTTTGTACATTAACAAGTCAATATTTGTTTGGGGAAATCGTGCTGTATAGGCATAATCCCGTTGTTGGTATGTTAATAAACGTTTAATCTGTAAATTTCTGTTTGGAAAAATTTGCTAAAATTGAAGGTTTAGTTTATTTTTGCAAAATACGATTATTCAACAAACGCTTATAGTTTATTTCGTAATGAGGAGTTTGGACTTTTGTAGTGTTTGTTTTTATTCGTAAAAGTTATGAATAATAAGTGAATGATTTGAGAAGACTTTAACTTAACAATGAGGTTATGAAACAAAGATTAACAATGTTGCTTGTAAGTTTGTTTCTCTGTGTAGGTTTGGCTAATGCCCAGACACAGATCAATGGTACTGTTACATCCGGCGATGATGGGCAGCCAGTGATTGGAGCATCGGTCATGATCACAGGAACAAAGACAGGCGTGGTAACTAACGTAGATGGTAAGTTCTCGCTTACCTCTACCAAGAAAAATCCTATGATTACGGTTTCGTACATAGGAATGAAGTCACAAACCCTGCGCGGTACGCAAAACATGCAGATCGTATTGCAATCGGACGCACAGAAAGTAGACGAAGTAGTGGTGACTGGTATGCAGAAGATGGACAAGCGTCTCTTTACTGGTGCGGCTACTAAGGTGGATGCCGAAAAGTCCAAACTTGATGGTGTTGCCGACATCAGCCGTTCACTCGAGGGACGTGCCGCAGGTGTGAGTGTCCAGAATGTGTCAGGAACTTTTGGTACGGCACCGAAGATACGCGTGCGTGGTGCTACCTCTATTTATGGTAGCAGTAAGCCTCTGTGGGTGGTCGATGGTGTTATCATGGAAGATGTCACAGAAGTCAATGCAGACCAGTTATCATCTGGAGATGCTGCAACGGTTATTTCATCAGCCATTGCAGGTCTGAATGCTGACGACATTGAGAGCTTCCAAATCTTGAAAGACGGTTCCGCCACCTCTATATATGGCGCGCGCGCTATGTCAGGTGTGATTGTTGTTACTACCAAAAAAGGTACAGCTGGTAAGACACATATTAATTATACGGGTGAATTTACCATGCGTTTGAAACCCAGTTATAGTCAGTTCAATATCATGAACTCACAAGAGCAAATGGGTATATACAGAGAGCTTGAAGCCAATGGTATGATTTCATTTGGTCGCACTCATCGCGCATCCACAAGTGGTGTGTATGGCAAGATGTACCAATTGATGAACACATACGACCCCACCACAGGCAAATTCTTGCTTCCAAACACAGAAGATGGAAGAATAAAGTATCTGCAAGCGGCCGAAATGCGCAATACCAATTGGTTTGACGAGTTGTTCAGCAACGCTGTATCAATGAATCACTCCATCAGTATTTCTTCGGGAACAGAGAAGGCACAGTATTATACCTCTTTCTCTATGATGAACGACCCCGGATGGACTGAACAGAGCAACGTGAGACGATACACCTTCAGCACCAATGCATTGTACAACATGAGCAAGCACTTGTCGCTCAATCTGATTGGAAATGCTGCTTATAGAAAGCAAAAATCACCGGGTGCCATGAACCAGCATGTGGACAATGTGACAGGAGCCGTGACTCGCGACTTTGATATCAACCCTTATTCTTATGCTATCAATACATCAAGAACGTTGGATGCCAATGAATTCTACGTTAGAAACTATGCGCCATTCAACATTCACCATGAGTTGGCGAACAACTTTAATGACTATGATGTCATTGACACTAAAGTTCAGGCAGAACTAAAATATAAGCCTATTACGAAAGTAGAGTTGGCAATGTTGGGCGCTTACAAGTTCTCTACGACAACACAAGCCAATCAGATAAAGGACAACTCTAACGTTGCTTTGGCTTTCCGTGCCATGGACGATGCCACCATGCTTTATGGCAACCAGCGTCTTTACACAGACCCTGACGTGCCTAACAGCTTGCCATTCTCGGTACTGCCCAATGGTGGTTTCTATCGCGAGACAAAGTACAAGATGAACAGCTGGGACTTCCGTGCCACAGCAAGCTATAATGATGTGTATGCCAACGACCATATTGTGAACTTGTTTGGAGGTATGGAAGTGAACAATACCGACCGTAACCGCAGCTATTTCAACGGTGTGGGTATGCAATACGAAATGGGATTGCTCGGTTCGTACGATTACAGATATTTCAAACAGTCGCGCGAAGAGAACGAAATTTACTATGACTTGTCTAACGGACATAGTCGCGAAGTGTCTTTCTTCGGAACGGGTACCTATTCTTGGAAAGGTCGCTACACCATCAACGGAACTGTGCGTTACGAGGGTAGCAACCGCTTGGGTAAGGCTCGTAGTGCTCGATGGCTGCCCACATGGAATATCTCTGGAGCATGGAACATGCACGAGGAGCCATGGTTTGAAAAAGCTTTCAAGAACAGTCTCACACATGCCACATTCAAAGCGTCTTACTCTTTGACGGGTGACAAACCTGCTGTGACCAACGCTGCAGTAATTATCCAGAGCTACAACCCTTGGAGACCATTTACAGTTGACAAGGAATCGGGACTTGAGATATGGGATTTTGCCAACGATGAACTTACTTACGAGAAGAAACATGAGCTTAATCTTGGTATGGACTTGGGCTTCCTCAACAATCGTATCAATGTTACTTTCGATTGGTATCGTCGTAACAACTATGACTTGATAGGTCCGCGCATCACCAATGGAACCAAGGGTACTATTGTAGAATATGCCAATGTGGCTTCCATGAAGTCGAATGGAGAAGAGCTTTCTATATCCAGCAAGAACATTGTGAGCAAAGATTTTACATGGAACACAGACTTCATCTTCTCTCATGTTAAGACAGAAGTGACCTCATTAAAGAATCGTCGAAACCTTATTCAGATGATTACAGGTTCTGGCTTTACGCTCGAAGGTTATCCATATCGCTCATTGTTCTCCATGGATTTCCAAGGGTTGAACGAGAATGGTATACCAACCTTTATCAATGAGAATGGTGAGAAGACTACCAGTGGCATCTACTTCCAATCTCGTAACATTGAGCATTTGAAGTATGAAGGTCCTGTCGATCCTACCTATACAGGTTCTTTGGGCAATACTTTCTCTTATAAAGGATGGCATCTCATCGTCTTTGCAACTTACGCTTTTGGAAATAAGGTGCGTCTTGACCCTGCTTTCTACTCTTGGTATTCAGACCTTGACGCTACACCAAAAGAGTTCAGAAACCGTTGGACAAAAGCAGGCGACGAGATGACAACCAACGTACCTGCCATCCCTGACTTGCGTCAACGCCAACAAGACCAAAGATTGAGCTACGCATACAATGCTTATAACCGTTCTACAGAACGTGTGGCAAAGGGCGACTTTATACGCATGAAAGAAATTTCACTGTCGTATGATTTCCCACAGCGATGGGCTAACTATTTACATTTGAACAAGGTCAACCTCAAATTGCAGGGTACAAACTTGTTCCTTATCTATGCGGACAAGAAGCTCAACGGTCAAGACCCAGAGTTCTTCAACGCTGGTGGTGTAGCTGTGCCAATGGCTCGACAGCTTACAATGACACTCAGAGTTGGACTATAAATTCCTTTAACAAGTTAAGAATATGAAAAAGATATATTTATTCCTTTCGGCAGTCTTCGCGTTGGGCATAACCTCATCATGCAATGACTATCTCGACAAATTGCCTGATGACAGAGCCGAAGTGGACAACGTGGATAAAGTCCAGAAACTTCTTGTTTCGGCTTATCCCAAACAAGACCCAACTTATATTTTTGAAATGAGCAGCGACAATGTCGATGACAACGGAACAAACTTTGGTTATTCTCCCAAAGAAGAACAACTCTACCGTTGGAAAGACGTTGAAACAGAGGGTAACGATGACCCGAAATATATTTGGAACCACTGTTACACCGCCGTGGCTTCAGCTAACCTTGCTCTTCAGGCCATCGAGAACTTGGGGACACCAGTCGAACTCAATGGTGCCAAGGCAGAGGCTTTGCTTTGCCGCGCCTACTCCATGTTCCGTCTTTCTACGGTGTTCTGCATGGCTTGGGACCCCGCAAAGGCTGAACAGTATCTCGGTTTGCCTTATCCTAAGGTGCCTGACGTGTCGGTGAACACTCGTGGTACGCTCAAGCAACTCTACGAAAATATCAATGCAGACATTGAGACAGCGTTGCCACTATTGGACGACACTTACCTTAAAGTGCCCAAATATCATTTCAACGCAAAGGCAGCTTACGCTTTCGCGGCTCGTTTCAACCTGTTTTATCTCAACTACGATAAAACAATCAAGTACGCAAACGAGGTTTTGGGCAGCAATCCATCAGGTGTGCTCAGAAACATGAACGAATATGCATCACTGACGATAGATGCATTCTCTAACAAATATATCAGCACTTCAGAGAATGCCAACTTGCTAATTCTGCCCTCAGTTTCGCGTTTAGCCCGCACAGGTTCACGTTTCAACCACAACATGACCATGACGGATTGTGAAACATTTTGGACACCCATGCCATGGGCTCCACGTGGTGGGTCTTCCAATAATTGTCTTGTGGAGGCACGCAAGCTTTATGGCAATAACCAAAAGGTTTGGATTCCAACCGTCAACGAGTATTTCGAAGTGACCGACAAGATTAACGACACAGGATTTCCACATATCGTGAGACCCGTATTCACCACAGACCAAGTGTTGCTTGAGAGAGCAGAAGCGTATGTGATGAAGAAAAAATACGCAGAAGCCTTGGCTGACATGAATGCTTGGATAACCGCACACACCAAACCAGTGCAAGGAACAGCCAAGCGACCTACGCTCACCCAAGAAAGTCTGAATAAATTCATTAACGAAGTTCCTCTCGCAAAGGATACCATTACCACTAATCGTGATCGAAGTATTAAAAAGACTTTGCACCCACAAGGGTTCACTTTGGAAGAAGGAACACAGCTCAACATGATATACATGTTGCTGCAAATGCGTCGCATAGAGACTTTCTGGCACGGCGGACGCTTCCTTGATATCAAACGTTTCGGCATCACCATATGTCACCTCTTAGATGGAGAAGACCCCATTTTCTTCAAACCGGGCGACTTGCGAGGCGCTATCCAATTGCCGCTCGATGTAATCGATGCAGGACTGGAAGCAAATCCAAGAGAAGCAAACACAAGTAAGACTCCTAAAAAATGAACACAATGAAATATATCAAAATCATCATGCTGCTGGCACTCATTGCGGTGACCAACGCCTGCAAGGAAGACGACGTTGATACAAACAACTCTGTCTTCACCAAGACTACCATGCAGCAATCAGAGTTTGACAAATGGTTAGAGGCCAATTACGCCAAACCTTATAACATCGAGTTCAATTATCGTTACGTTGACAAGCTCACCAATAACAATTATAACGTTGTTCCAGCTAACGAAAAGAACTCAAGAGCCATGTCCATCCTTTTGAAGCATGTATGGCTTGACGCTTACACCGAACTGATGGGTAAGGATTTCCTGAAGAAGAACTGCTTCCGAGTTATCCAGCTCATTGGCTCTCCAGAGTATGACGGACAAAACAAAATTATCCTTGGTACCGCTGAGGGTGGCATCCAGATTACGCTTTTCCGTATCAACAATCTTGATCTTGACAATCTTTATGTTAACCAAGACGACCCATTGAAGAGCCATCGCGACTTGCCACTTGACCTCAACTACTGGTATTTTCATACCATGCACCATGAGTTTTGTCATATCCTGACGCAGAAAAAGGAATATTCAACAGAGTATCGTACGGTTTCCGTTGGTAAATACCACACCACCGACTGGATTAACGTTTCTGACGAGCAAGCTCTACACGAAGGTTTCATCAGTGGTTATGCCAGCGAACAGTACAATGAGGACTTTGCCGAAATGTATTCCACATACGTCACCTCTACTCCCGCTGCATGGAAGAAGCTGATGAACGAGGCTTTGATTGTTCAAAAAGACCAAGACGGCAACATCCTCTATCAAAAGGACAAAAATGGCAATGATGTGTATAAAAAGGATGCGAAAGGTAATCTAATCCCATTGTATGACAAAGATGACAATCTCGTGCCAGCTACCGATGCTAAGGGTAATATCATGTGGGAGAAAGACAAAGACGGGAAATATATTTATATTCTCGACAGCAAGGGCAATCGTATCCCACGTTATTCTATCCACAAAAACGTGAAATATCAATTTGATGAAGATGGTTCCTTGTTTGCATATTTTGTGTTCAAAGGCAATGCCTATCCCGTTACAGCTCATGGTGGTGATCCTATTTACCAAGTCGACGAAGATGGGAATACTATATTTGATAAAGACGGCAACCCTGTACCAGAGTATTTCAAGGTACCTGTATTTGAGTATGAGCGCGCACCACAAGTCGACACCACTGGGCTTGATGCCATCCTTAAAAAACTTGACATCCTCAGATCATACTTCCTTAACACTTGGGGTATTGACATTGACAAGCTTCGCGACATTGTCACAAGAAGGGCGTCAGAGATTCATCAACTTGATTTGAAAACATTAAAATAAGGAAACGCAATATGAAAAAGATATTCAATCTCTTTACTTTCCTTGCGGCGCTCCTCCTTGCGACGGCTTGCTCGCCAGAGGTCGATGACTTGTTTGACAAGTCTTCATCGCAGCGCATGAGCGAGGCCATCAATAATACAAAGGATATCCTCACAACACCAGCAGACGGCTGGGTTATGCACTATTATGGTTCGTCCATGTATGGCGGCTACAACGTACTTTGCAAGTTTGATAAAAACGACCGCGTCACTGTGGCAAGTGAAGTTGCTGGCAAAGACTCCACGTTCACGTCACATTACAAGATAGAACAGAGTCAGGGTGTGATACTCTCTTTTGATGAGTACAATGACATCTTCCACTATTTCTCCGACCCGCACAATCCAGATGGAAACGGTGTTGACGGAAAAGGTATGTTAGGCGACTTGGAGTTTCGTGTAATGAAAGCCTCTGCCGACAGCATCATTCTTAAGGGCAAGAAGCACAACAGCCGCGTGGTCATGTTACCATTGAAGAAAAGTACCAATTGGTCTAATTACATTGACGCCGTCCAGAAGCGCTTTGCCAGCATGAAATACAATATTTATGAAGTAGTCATTAAAGGCAAAAGTTACAGGGCTTTGCGCAGCCACCACACTATCTCGTTTACCAACCCAGACAGCCAAGATGAAACACGGCTCAACTTCGTGGTTACTGCTAAGGGAATTAAACTGTACAACCCAGTAACCATAGCTGGTGAAACGTTCTCAGAGTTTATTTATTCTGATGACGATAAATGGGTAGACGCCAACAACAAAAACGTGCTATTGAAGCCTGTTGTACCTCCTATTACCGAACAGTTTGTAAATACCAATTGGTTCTTTGCTTTCAGCAATTTCAGCGCTTACGGTCAAAAATACTGGAATATGATTAAACCTGGAGCTGCAAGCATGGGAGAAAATATCATTAGCGCAGGTCTTGGTACAGAGCTGATCAATAAAGACAAGGGACCACAATTTGGTTTAACATTCGCAAGCAAAGGCGGTGAAGGAACTTTTTGGTGCCAGTACTATTTCACCTATAAAATCATTGGCAAAGACCAAATAAGCATTGGCTTTGAGGGAAAGGGCAATGGCAACGCCAATTTCTATGCCAAAAACGCGGGCTATTTACCTTGTGTGCTACCCTTTGTCAATAATGTCAATAAGAAGTTTGTAGACCGTGTGTTCAAACTTGAGACTGACAATCTCAAGAATCCGACCTACATCAAGTTTACTGAAGTTGACAATTCTGAAAACACTTTCACGGTTACTCGGAACAAAGTTGTAGATTTCTTTGCCAACTAAGGACAGAAATTAATCATCATTTAACGTTCCTCACAAGGTTGTTCATTTGCAAGAGTGGAAAATTTTGTGAGGAATGTTTTTTAGATTGCCTAATGAGTGATGTTATGTCAGATGTGGCATGAAATAATTATCGTGTTTTCGCTCATGACGAGAAGCTAAAGCATTCACTTGGATGTAATCAGCTACTTATTTCTTCCATTCCAAAGGTAGTTCGTGGTGGAAAAGAAAGAAATGGAATGCAAGGAGAAATCTATAGAATGGCGAGGGCTTACTTTGTAGAATGATAAAAACAAAGATTTTCAGTAGGATTCTGTATCTTAATGCTCAGCAAATCAGATTTAATGCTTATCTTTGCTTTTAGAATATAGAAGTTTGCGTATTGAAGAAGGCTTGACGCTTTTAGTTGTGCGAGCTTCGCAAAAATAACATCACATGAAGTTAGTCAGACCCAAGAAAAATTTAGGCCAACACTTCCTGACCGATTTGAATATTGCAAAGCGAATTGCCGATACGGTGGATGCTTGTCCAGATATACCCGTTCTTGAAGTAGGACCAGGGATGGGCGTGATGACCCAGTATTTGGTGGAGAAGCCTCGTGAAATCAAAGCTGTTGAAATTGATAGAGAGTCGGTAGCGTTCCTGCATACCCACTTTCCAAAACTGCAGGGCAATATTATAGGTCAGGATTTTCTTCGCATGGATTTGCAAGAAGTCTTTGATGGACGTCCTTTTGTCTTAACGGGGAATTATCCTTATGACATCTCCTCCCAAATCTTTTTCAAGATGCTTGAAAACAAAGAGTTCATTCCTTGCTGCACAGGAATGATACAACGAGAGGTGGCTTTGCGCATTGCTTCGGAGCCAGGGCATAAGACTTACGGCATTTTATCAGTATTGATACAGGCTTGGTACGATGTAGAATATCTTTTCACTGTTGATGAAGGTGTGTTCAATCCGCCCCCCAAAGTAAAAAGTGCAGTTATCCGAATGACTCGTAATGCGACCACTGATTTGGGATGTAATGAGCAATTGTTCAAACGATTAGTGAAAGCCGTCTTCAATCAACGTCGAAAAATGCTCCGTGTAAGCCTGCGACAGCTATTTACAGGCAACAATGCCTCTGCCGAATTTTATGCGGGAGAGTTGATGACCATGCGCCCCGAGCAACTCTCTATCCAACAGTTTGTTGACCTGACTAATCGGGTAGAGGTAGAATTGCACCGAGTTCAGGCTTCAAAACAGTAGCCTTCCTTCAAATCAACATCAAGGCACGGAGGGTAGAAAGCGAAGAAGGCTCAGCTGCTGTCATCTGAAATGCTCGCTGCAGGTGGGATGTGCGAACGCACAACTCCGTTAGTAGAAACCATGGCGAGCGTACTCGTGATGGATATTTTGCACTTCCCTCTCTTCTTTCGAGCCGATTCGACAGGACGAATGTAAGCTGTTCATCCAGCTGACCCGCCTTTGTCTGCTCCCATAATTATTTCTATAAAACAGTTGTATAATTCGGAATAAATCCCTATTTTTGCATAAAAGAGACTTCGCCTTAGCAATTTCAGGCAAGCCTGATTGCGTTCGGCTCGTATTCTTTTTGCATAAGATAGGCTGCGCCTCACCAAAATAAGTAAACTTTTTTTGGTTTCGGCTTGCACTATTTTTACATAAATAGGTTATTGAAACGTCCTTTTTATGGATGAATTTTCTTGAACAGCCTCCATTTTTGAAAACAATAAAACTAATACAATACAGAATATGATAGACGTAAATGCTACATTGAAAGAGGCAGAAGAGCGTATGCAAATGGCTGCCACATACTTAGAAGAGTCTTTGAGTCGCGTCCGTGCAGGACGAGCAAACGTAGCTATCTTGGATGGAGTCATGGTAAACTCGTATGGTTCCATGGTGCCACTTAACCAAGTTGCAAACGTTTCGGTACCCGATGCACGTACCATCGCCATTAAGCCATGGGACAAAAAAGCCATCAAGGACATTGAAAAGGCGATTATGGACTCTGATGTGGGTATTACTCCCGAGAATAACGGAGAGATTATTCGCTTAGGTATTCCACAACCCACCGAAGAGCGACGCCGTGACTTAGTGAAGCAATGCAATAAAATTGGTGAGAAAGCCAAGATTGAAGTGCGTAACGTGCGTTCTGAGATTAAAGACAGACTGAAGAAAGCCGTTAAAGATGGGCTTTCAGAAGATGCTGGAAAGGATGCCGAGAATGAATTGCAGAACGTTCACGATAAATATATCAAGAACGTAGACCGTCTGCTTGAGGAGAAAACAAAAGAAATAATGACCGTCTAAAAGCGATGTGTTGGCGAATGGAAAAGCAAACAAACCGCTTGTCCATTCGTCAATTTCCTTGCTTTCTTTTTACACATCAACTTGAATCACATTCATGCACGGATTGGTTGTTAAGAATACGGGTAGTTGGTACACCGTAAAGACAGACAGTGGACAACTGATAGATTGTAAGTTAAAAGGTAACTTTCGTCTCAGGGGCATACGTAGCACTTCGCCCGTTGCCGTTGGTGACTTTGTGCAAATAGTTACCAACGCTGAGGGTACGGCAATGATTACGGCAATTGATGACCGAAAAAACTATATCATTCGCAAATCCCCCAATCTGTCAAAACAAAGCCAAATTATTGCTGCCAATCTTGACCAAGCTTTTTTATTGGTCACCATTAAATATCCCGAAACATCTACTATTTTTATCGACCGCTTCTTGGCTGGGGCAGAGGCTTATCGCATACCCGTGGTGTTGGTTTTTAACAAGACCGATTTGCTGAATGAAGAGGAACACCATTATCAACAAATGATGATGAACCTCTATGAAACCATCGGTTATCATTGTGTTGAAATCTCCGCAGAGACAGGACAAGGAATGGAGGTTATCGATGCACTATTGGCTCAAAAAGTAACCCTATTGAGTGGAAACAGTGGGGTAGGAAAGTCTACACTCATCAATGTACTCATCCCTCATGCCGAACAACGCACCGCCGAAATTAGTGATGCGCATGGCACAGGCATACACACCACCACCTTTAGTGAGATGATAGCACTTCCACACGGTGGTTATGTGATTGACACGCCAGGTATCAAAGGCTTTGGAACTTTTGATATAGAGCCAGAAGAACTGACCAGTTATTTTAAGGAAATCTTTGCCTTTTCGAAAGATTGCAAGTTCAATAATTGTACCCATACGCACGAACCGGGGTGTGCAGTGCGCACGGCTGTCGAAAACCATTATATCTCCGAAAGTCGCTACCAGAGCTACCTTAGCATGCTGGACGACAAGGAAGAGAACAAATATCGTGAGCCCTATTAGCCAAAGATTCTCTGCAATTCTTCTTACCTCTGTGCTTTTAGCAATCTATTGCATTGCTATCACCTAACAATTCCAAAGGGTTATGGGTCTAAAGTGATAGCGTTCGGTTTTCAATCCCTTGTTCTTTATTTTTTCTTCTATCACGAGAGGGAGTCCGTATCAACAATCATGTGCCCTTTGCCTCCTTCGGCAAGACAGTCTGAGAGTCGATGAGCTGTCTTTTTTCACCTTCTTTTCACATGTATGAATTTTTAGTTTCAGCCATTAAGCTTTTGCTAAAAATGCTTTGTAGACTT
This sequence comes from Prevotella sp. TCVGH, assembly GCF_023522295.1. Taxonomy (NCBI): domain Bacteria; kingdom Pseudomonadati; phylum Bacteroidota; class Bacteroidia; order Bacteroidales; family Prevotellaceae; genus Prevotella; species Prevotella sp. TCVGH. Next base: position 46,536 of record NZ_QFFX01000015.1, read on the forward strand.
GGCACGTTCAATGATTTTTTGTATATTTGGGTCATCCTTCACCTACTAATTTAATGATGATTATGGAAAATAAGGAAATAAATTTTGTTGGGATGAGCATCAACGGTTTTGTGATGTTGCTTGTCTTTTTTGTGCTTTTAGCCATTAGTATCTGTTTGTTTGTCATGGGCATCGATACCAGCGTCGCCCTCTCCGTGATAGGCAGCGTGCTTTTTGTTTTAGACTTAATCCTCTTGGCTGGTTTTGTACAGATAGAGCCCAATGAAGCCAGAGTAATGATGTTCTTTGGAAAGTATAAAGGCACCTTTAAGAAAGTCGGCTTCCATTGGGTGAATCCTTTTATCACCACAAAGAAACTATCGCTACGCGCACGCAATCTGAATGCCGACCCCATTAAGGTTAATGATAAAGTGGGCAATCCTGTGATGATTGGTTTGGTGTTGGTGTGGCGCCTGAGAGATACCTACAAAGCGGTTTTTGAAATAGATTCGCAAACTATGGCTAACGGTATGCAGGGAGAAACGCTCAAAAATGTGAATTCAATTATGCGTGCCTTTGAAAATTTTGTTATGATTCAAAGTGAAGCAGCACTTCGACAAGTCGCCGGTCAATATGCTTATGATTCGAATGAAGTAGATAAGGATGAAATCACTTTGCGCGATGGTGACGAATCTGTCAATAAAGAATTGGAAACGAAGTTAGCCGAACGTTTGCAGATGGCAGGTATCGAAGTGATAGAGGCGCGTATCAATTACTTGGCTTATGCGCCAGAGATAGCAGCTGTGATGCTACGACGTCAGCAAGCTGATGCGGTGATTATGGCGCGTGAAAAGATTGTAGAGGGTGCGGTATCTATGGTAAAAATGGCAGTCGATAGACTCTCGTCAGACCAAGTTGTTAACTTAGATGATGAAAAGAAAGCGGCCATGGTAAGTAACTTAATGGTGGTTTTGTGTAGTGATGATACAGTTCATCCAGTTGTAAATACTGGAAATTAAGATAGTTAGCGAAGGTGGAAGGCGCTGTTTATTGCTTTCTACAGCACCTATCTCTTTGAAGCAGTAAGTGTAGAATCATACGTTGAACACTATCACCAACTACAAAAATGCCAAGAAAGACAAATATCTCTCTTGGCATTTTTGTGTTTTACACGCTTTGTAAGCGCAGTCTTACTGAACCAACTTTAAGTCTGTGTTAGTTCCTTCACCTGCTTCTTCAAAATCTTTAGATACTAAGCGCAGGGTTGTGTCATCGAGTTTGAGGAATGTAACCGAGTCTTCCTTGTGCTCCTGAACACGAACATACTCTTTACCATTGTGCTGAATGAGGTGTGCAATACCCGTGGTTCGAGCCATAGTTTCTGTTCCTTTAGGGGTAACGGCTACTTGCTCGTAAGCAAACTCTGTGATAGAATCTCCATAAAGCTTCAGACTGTACTTGTATGTACCGTCAGCAGCAGGGCCTTCACCAGCATAAGCCATGGTATCTGTGTTTACTACCGTTGCAGAATCTAATGCTGCATCTTGAGAATCTCCTGCGGTTGACTTCTTTCCGTTTGATTGACATGCAGCAAGCATCAAGCCAGCTGCAAACATAATAGCTAATTTTTTCATTTTTATCTTCGTTAGTTTAATAATGATATAATAACTCAAATGTACGAATAATATTTTATATATCCAAGTTAAAAGTCATAAAATTACACTTGAAGGTCATGGGGCTTACATGAAGAAACGTGGTTTATGATGAAAAATCATCTTTATTCTTTTGTTTCAACAACAATGCTAATGCGGTGAAACGGCTGCTGCTTTTTGGTAAAGGCAGGAGTCGTTTTTGTCCTATTGTTTTACCAAAAAACGACCATCTAAAATCTTCAAAATAGAAAAAATGAATAGGCAAACACACTACAAAAATGGGCTGATTTTCACAAAATTGACGGCTTTTTTAGTTCAAACATTGACTTTACGCCCTTGGAAACACTCTTTAAGGGTGTTATTTACATAACATAGAGGCATTAAAGCATGCAAATAGGAGGCTTATCTCAATGCTTTAGTTGCCAAAAAATGGTAAAAATAGGCAAGAAAAGCGGCATGATAGATGTAATATATTCAATAACAATGTGTTACAAACCTTTCTCATAATTCGCGTATTTGCGACCCACTTTACTGTTGGATGATTTCACGCGAGTTATGAGAGGCTCTTTGTAAAGAAAATTCAGCATTAATGAGCCTTCCATGTGGCATACATCAATATGACTTACGTTGCTTCGTTGGAGTTGTTCGTTGTATAAATATGAGTCTTCATTGAAAGAGCTGCGCATGGAAGTCAAAAATCGTGATGTATAGACAGTATGCGATATTTTGAGAGAACACAGTGGTTCTCTCCTCGTAGACCATAAAATCGCCTTGTAATCATCGCATAACCTGAAATAAATCATTATCTTTGCACTATCAACCACAACATAGATGAAAGGGTTATTGCATTGATGAACATAGATGAAATAAAGGATAAACGTATTGCGGTGTTGCTCTCAGGCGGCGTTGACAGTTCGGTGGTCGTGTACGAGTTGGTACGTATGGGCATACAACCCGACTGCTTTTACATAAAAATTGGACCCGAAGAGCAAGAAGAATGGGATTGCACATCGGAAGAAGATTTAGAGATGGCGACTCATGTAGCAGCCAAATACGGTTGTAAGTTGCAGGTGGTAGACTGTCACAAAGAGTATTGGAATGAGGTGACTCGCTACACTATGGAGAAAGTGAAGGCGGGGTACACGCCCAATCCCGATGTGATGTGCAATCGACTTATCAAGTTCGGTGCCTTTCATGAAAAGATGGGGTATCAATACGATTTGATAGCGACGGGGCATTATGCTCAAACCGAGATAATAGAAGGTAGGAAGTGGCTTACTACAAGTCCTGACCCTGTGAAAGATCAAACAGATTTCTTGGCGCAAATCTATGATTGGCAGCTCAAGAAAGCCCTGTTCCCCATAGGGCATTATCAGAAGGGTGAGGTGCGTAAGATTGCTGAGCGTGAACACCTTATCAATGCCAAACGGAAGGATAGTCAGGGTATTTGTTTCTTAGGGCAAATCAATTACAACGAATATTTGCGGAGGTATGTCGGTGAAAATCGTGGAAAGGTCATTGAACTGGAAACGGGAAAACAGATAGGCGAGCATCGTGGATTGTGGTTCCACACCATTGGTCAGCGTCATGGGTTAGGCTTTGGAGGCGGTCCTTGGTTTGTGGTGAAGAAAGATGTCGCCAACAATATATTATATATTAGTAAGGGTTACGACCCCCAAACCGCCTATCAAAAGGACTTCAAGATACATGACTTCCATTTTTTGACAATGCCTATAGACATGCATCATGTTACCTTTAAGATTCGACACACCCCAGAATTTCACTCAGGTATCATCGAACAAACAGCACCAGATAGTTATACTGTTCATGCAGAGACCGCAATACATGGTGTTGCACCAGGACAGTTCTGTGTGGTTTATGATGAGCAGCACCATTGTTGTATTGGTTCGGGAGAGATTACTGTATGATGACAACGGTTTTACAACAGGAATTTCCTCTCAATGGGAGTAAAAATGCGGAACACTAATTTGTGCAACAATACCAAAATGTTCTTTCTGAACATGAGTGACTCTTTGCAGCCCCGCTATTGTAAACGAGCTCTTCGTCGCGCTTTGAGCAACATGTAATACATAGTTTCTTATCTTTTCTAAATATTTTTCAGCAATGAAAGCAGACATCGATCTTATTATTCACATTCTAAATAAAGCGGGCGTCAAGCCTACTTCCAATCGCATATTGGTGTTGCGCACCATCATTGAAATGAATCGACCTGTGAGTCTCTCCGACTTAGAGAACAACCTGTTGACCTTAGAGAAATCAAGTATCTTCCGTGTCTTGCGACTCTTTTTAAGGAAAGGAGTCATTCACTCCATAGAAGATGGTAAAGGCTTGGTGCGGTATGAAATCTGCACGACCGATAACACGCATGTAGATGACGACATGCACGTCCACTTTTATTGTGAAGTCTGCGAGAAAGTTTTTTGTTTTAAGACGCTACATGCACCAATTCTTGAGTTGCCCGAAGGTTTTCAGGTTCATGCTGTCAATTACATGTTGAAAGGCTTGTGTCCAGACTGTCAAGCGAAGAAAGATTTCCACAGATAACAAAACATTTGAATTTCCGCCCTTTCGAACACGATAAGGGTTTGACACCGAGTTGCATCCCCGTATGGTTACCTTTGCATACAAAACAATTAAATGTATGTACAGACCATTCTTTTATAAGATTATTTTAGGGGGGATGTTTCTTTCAGCTTGTCAAAGCAATCCCCAACAGCATTCAAATTCACCAACGGAGAAAGCAGAGGAGGCTTCGCATGAGCATGCTAACTTGATAGAGTTAGACCAGAAGAAAGCGCAAGCTGCTGGAGTTGTGGTGCGAGAGATAAAGCCAGCTGCCTTTCATGGCGTACTGAAAGTGAGTGGTAAGGTGTTGCCAGCTTATGGTTCAGAAAAGACCGTAGTGGCTACGGTGGCAGGTATTGTGTCAATGCTGCACCCTCTGACCGAGGGAATGTCGGTGGGTAAAGGCACGAGTGTGTTCCGCATTTCCTCTGATCAACTTCCTGAAGGAGATGTTGCACAACGGGCTCGAATTGCTTACGAGACGGCTTTGGCAGATTATAAGCGAAAGAAAGACTTGGTAGCTGATAAAATTGTGACGCAGAAAGAATATTTAGATGCCAAAGCCAACATGGAACGAGCTGCACTCGCTTATAAGGCTTTGGGAAGAAGTAATTCGAGTGGAGTCGCAGTGGTTGCACAGATGTCAGGGTTTATCAAAGAGTGCTTGGTAAAACAAGGTGACTATGTGGACGTAGGGCAGCCACTCATGACGATTTCACAAAACAAGCATCTTTATCTGCGAGCAGAAGTGCCAGAAAGTAGTTATGGTATGTTGAGTCAAATTACATCTGCCAACTTCAAGACCTCTTATAGTCAACAGGTGTATCAGCTGTCCTCTATGGGTGGGAAACTATTGACTTATGGTAAGGCCTCCAGTATGGAGTCGGCTTTCATACCCGTCACGTTCGAATTTGATAATCGCAATGGAGTTGTTCCTGGTGCGTTTGCCGAGATTTATTTGTTGACAACCCAACGCCCCAATGTATTGAGTGTTCCTATATCTGCCATTACAGAAGAGCAAGGAGTTTATTTTATTTATATTCAAGAAGAAGCGACTCACTATCGAAAGCAGGAAGTGAAGTTAGGTGAGTCGGATGGTACACGAGTAGAAATCCTATCGGGATTAAAGAGTGGAGAGAAGGTAGTGATACAAGGAGCAATTCATGTAAAGCTCGCCGCATCTACAATGGAGATACCAGGTCATTCGCATTAATAGGGGGAGAGGAACGTTATGTTAGATAAAATTATAAAATTTTCATTACACAATCGTCTTCTGATATTGGTGTGTGCTGTGGTACTCGTCCTCATGGGCTTGTACAGCGTCCACCGAACAGAGGTGGATGTATTTCCTGACCTCAATGCACCCACTGTGGTGGTAATGACGGAGGCAGAGGGAATGGCGGCAGAGGAAGTGGAACAGTTGGTTACTTTTCCCATTGAGACTTCCGTGAATGGCGCCACAGGTGTGCGCAGGGTACGCTCTTCATCAACAACAGGATTTTCGGTAGTATGGGTTGAGTTTGATTGGGGGACAGACATTTATCGTGCACGCCAAATTGTTTCGGAAAAGCTTTTGACCGTTTCAGAGTCATTACCCAGCACAGTACGCCGACCCACCTTGGGACCGCAATCGTCTATCTTGGGCGAGGTGATGATAGTAAGCCTGACATCGGATAGCACTTCCATGTTAGATCTCCGTACTTTAGCCGACTGGACGATTCGTCCACGACTGCTCTCCATTGGTGGTGTTGCACAAGTTGCAGTCATTGGAGGTGATCAGAAAGAATACCAAATACAGGTGAATCCCCGTAAGATGAATCACTATGGGGTGAATTTGGCAGATGTGATGGCAGCCACTCGAGGCATGAATAAGAATACGAATGGCGGTGTACTCTACGAATTTGGGAATGAATATGTAATTCGAGGGATGATGCCGACTCCTGCTCTTGAGCGCATCGGCAAGACTGTGGTGAAGAAAACAGGCGATTATCCCGTGACTTTGTCTGATGTTGCAGAGATAAAAATTGGTTCGGAAAGTCCCAAATTAGGTGTCGCCTCCGAAAAGGGGAAGCCTGCAGTGTTGCTCACCGTTACCAAACAACCCAATACTGGAACCATAGAATTGACGGAAGTCTTGGATAAGGCGATTGAAGATTTGCAGAAAGACTTACCGGCGAATGTCCATGTGTCTACAGATGTGTTTAGACAGTCGAGCTTTATCCAAAGCTCTATTGACAATGTAAAGGATTCACTCCTTGAGGGTGCGTTTTTTGTGGTGATTGTACTGTTCTTGTTTTTAGCCAATGTACGTACCACCATCATTTCTTTGGTTACCATTCCGTTGTCACTCTTGGTCTCCTTGTTAGTGTTACACCAGTTAGGAGAGAGTGTTAATACCATGAGTTTAGGCGGTATGGCTATTGCCATAGGATCGTTGGTAGACGATGCTATCGTCGATGTTGAAAATGTTTGGCGCAAGTTGCGAGAGAATCATCTCTTGCCTAAAGCCGAGCGGTTGGGTATCCTGAATGTTGTTTACCATGCTTCCAGAGAGGTACGCTTGCCCATCTTGAACTCTACACTGATTATCGTTGCCAGTTTTGTGCCTTTGTTCTTTCTTAGCGGTATGGAAGGCAGAATGTTAATACCCTTAGGCATCGCCTTTATTGTGGCATTGTTTGCATCAACCGTTGTGGCGCTTACCCTCACTCCCGTGCTGTGCAGTTATTTACTTAATGTACACATGAATCAAAACAATGTGAAATGGAAAGAGCCGAAGGTTGTAGATTGGTTGAAGCGACATTACGCAACTGGATTGTCTTGGGTACTCTACCATAAACGAGTAGTGCTATGGAGTGCCTGCGGTGTGCTATTGGCAACCTTGTGTATTTTCTTTTCCTTAGGACACAGTTTTTTACCACCTTTCAACGAGGGATCGTTTACCATCAATGTGAGTTCCATGCCAGGCATATCCTTAGAGGAGTCCAATAAGATTGGTCAGCAGGCAGAAAAGCTTTTACTTTCTATTCCAGAGATAAAGACGGTAGCACGTAAAACGGGACGTGCAGAGTTGGATGAGCATGCGTTGGGCGTGAATATGTCGGAGATAGAAGCACCCTTTGAGTTGACAAATCGTTCACATCAGGCGCTCTTAAATGATGTAAGAGAAAAGCTGTCTACCATAGTGGGGGCTAACATTGAGATAGGGCAACCTATTACTCACCGTATTGATGCGATGCTCAGTGGTACAAAAGCGAGCATTGCCATAAAATTGTTTGGTGAAGACCTCAATAAGATGTATATGCTTGGTGGTCAAATAAAATCTGCCATTGAAGATGTAGATGGCATAGAAGATCTTAATTTAGAGCAGCAAGTGGAGCGTCCTGAGCTGAAAATAGTGCCTCGACCTGAAATGTTGGCGCGCTATGGAATCACAGAACCAGAGTTCAATGATTGTATTGCGGTGTTCTTAAAAGGCGAGCAAGTGTCACAGGTGTATGAAGGAAACAAAAGTTTTAACCTCATCGTACGCTCGGATGAAGAGAGCCGACGTACGATGGCGGATATACGAAACCTAATGGTGGATACCTCTAACGGTACTAAGATTCCATTGAGTAACATTGCAGATATTATCTCTTCCACAGGTCCCAATACCATTCATCGTGAAAACGTGGCTCGTAAAATAGTGATTTCAGCCAATGCCAATGGGCGAGATCTGGGAAGTGTTGTGAACGATATTCAAAAAGAAATCAATGTAAAAGTGAATCTTCCTGAAGGGTATCATATTGAATATGGTGGACAGTTTGAAAGCGAGAAATCTGCCAGTAAGACCTTATTGCTCACCTCTTTGCTGAGCATTGTCGTCATCTTTTTGCTTTTGTATATGCAGTTTAAGAATGCGGTAGAAAGTGGTGTCATTCTTCTGAACTTGCCTTTTGCACTCATTGGAGGCGTGTTGGTTCTTTGGATGACATCTGGCGAAGTGAGCATTCCTGCCATTATCGGGTTTATCTCTTTATTTGGAATTGCCACACGAAATGGGATGTTGCTTATTACTCGCTACAACTCGTTAAGGGAAGATGAGGGACTGACCGTACGGGAGAGTGTGCTAAAAGGTTCTTCAGACCGTCTAAATCCCATCTTGATGACTGCCCTAACCTCGGCGTTGGCGCTTGTTCCACTTGTTTTTCGTGGTGATTTGCCCGGTAATGAGATTCAAAGTCCTATGGCAACAGTCATCTTGGGCGGACTCTTAAGCTCTACTTTCTTAAACGCCTTTATTATACCGATTGTTTATGAGTGGATTTGTCGGAAAGAAATAAGTAATGAATTTATATAAAATGGTCATGATAAAAAGAACAACTATTTTGTGGGCAATCCTACTTTGCGTTTTGTATAGCCAAGCGCAAGGTATTGACGATGTGCTTAAAAGCATTGAAAAGAACAATATAGAATTGCAGGCAGCACAAAAAGACATAGCGAGCGAGGTCGAAGAAATAAAACAAAGCAATACCGTTGAAGGCCTTTCTGTGGAGTATAGTCCATTTATGAGGAGTGGCATTCCTGGCGTTTCCAGTTCCGAACTCATCGTCGCGCAAGAGTTTGATTTCCCTACATTGTATGGCGCCAGGCGATTATTGGCAAAGAAACAGCATCGTGTATTGAACTTGGAGTATCAGACAAAGCGAAGAGATCTGCTACTCGAGGCAAAAATTAAATGTTTGGATTGGATTCAGTTGAATCAGTTGAAGAACGTTTTGGCAGACCGTTTAGAGAAAGCGCAGCGGCTTTTGGAATTGTATCAAAAGCGGTTTGCACATGGAGAGGCTACTATCCTTGAACTGAATAAATTAAAGATGGAACAAATGTCTCTACATGCTGATATTGCCAAGAATGAGGCTTCCCGACAGCGAGTATACCAAGAGTTACTGATACTTAATGGAAATCAACCCCTTCTCTTAGAACATTTGGCTTATCCTTTGGTCATGACCAAGTTTAATGCGGATTCGCTACGCACTCACTTATTGCAAACAGATGCGGAAGTTCTTGCTGCTAAAGGTTATAGAGAAGCGGCTCAACAGCAACTGAAAGTCGATAAAAATAGTTGGTTGCCACGTCTTACTATTGGATATCGACGCAATACTGATGGAGATTTGATTAGTAATGGAGTGCAAATAGGATTTTCTTTGCCGCTTTACACAAACCAACACAAAAAGAAAGCAGCGCAGGCTGCCTTAGAAGGAGCGTTGCTAAGAAAAGCCAATGTGCAAATGAAAGTAAGTAATGAATGGAGGGCACGCCAGAATGAACTCGAACAATTGCGCACTTCTTTGAGCACCTATGATTTGAGTTTTTTACGTCAATCGCTACAAACTCTTCGAAAGATTGTTGAAATTGGCGAGATGTCCTTATTGGATTATTATACGGAGGTCGATAAAATCTATGAGAAATGGCAAGATTATATAAATATATATTGCTGTCCGGTAAAACTTTATTAAACAAAATAATTTAGGGCTGACACTTCTCACGAGGTGTCAGCCCTTTTGGT
>NZ_QFFX01000016.1:0-54318 GCF_023522295.1 Prevotella sp. TCVGH
ACCACTTTTAGCTGTTCTTTTCCTTTCATCGTTTCTCGAACGATTTGGTAACTGAACTCTTGCTTTTTCACTCCTTTCTTCGCCTATTTCCTTTGATGCAACTCAATGAGTAAGCAGGCAATATCTCCTCTATTTCAATCAGATACGCATTCTTCTCCTTTTCTTGCTTCCAACTCCTATACTTCCGCATAGAACGAGGCAAGTTCAGGCACTTTAATAAAGGTTCTGAAGCGTTCCTTCTGAATAATCTCATTGGTGATGGAAAACTCATAGTCAGTGGACTTCTTGGCAAAGACCGCAGCCCATGCGTCGAAACTGTTAATGCCCTGCTTCTCCAAGGCTTGCGGGCGCAAGTATTTGAAGAGCAAATATAATTCTGTTAGCGAATTACTGATAGTAGTTCCCGAAAGAAAAGTTGCTCCCAAGTCCTTGCCTGACCGCTCCTGTATGGTGCGAATGGCAAAGAGCATATTGAGCGCACGCTGTGAGCCATCCGGATTGCCCAAGCCCGACACTCTGTCGTGGCGGGTGTTGAACATCAAGTTCTTGAATTGATGGCTTTCATCTACAAAAAGGTGGTCAATACCCATCATCTTGAAATCCACGGCATCGTCCTTGCGCTCGGCAATGCTGTCTTGAATGCCCTGCAACTTGGCTTCCAAGGTCTGTTTTCGTTTCTCCAAACCTTTGAGCATGGCACGGGAAATGTCCGCTCCCTGCATACGGAGCACTTCAAGATTTTCTTCTACAGAATCTTTTTCTTTCTGCAAAATCGCTTCTTGTATCTCCAATGCTTGCGGTATCATGCCGAACTGCTCATGCGTGAGGATAATGCAGTCCCAATCATTATTCTTGATGTCATTGAAGATGCGTTGGCGATTCTGCTTGCTGAAGTCATTCTTTCCCGGATAGAGTATCTTGGCATTGGGATAAGCCTTGCGAAAAGTGTCGGCAATATCGAATACATTTGCTTTGAGTCCAATAATCATCGGTTTGTTAGCCAATCCCAACCGCTTCATCTCGTAGGCTGCTGTACACATGATAAGCGTCTTACCTGCACCGACCTCGTGGTCGCAGATACCACCTCCATTGGTCTTCAGCATCCACACGGCATCTTTCTGACTCTTATAAAGGTCTTGTATGCCCAATCTTTTAAGGTCGAGGTCGGGAAACGACTGATGCGTACCGTCGAAGTTGGGACGCACAAAGCAGTTAAAAAGGCGGTTGTAACGGTCAGAGAGCTGCTCCTTGAACGTGTCGGGTGTCCGTCCGAGCCAATCTACAAAGCCTTGTCTGATTTCCTCAATCTTGGCATTTGCCATCTGTATGGCATGACCGTCACGAACCTTAATCGTCTTCTCATTACCCTCCGCATCAAGTATGGTCTTGCTTTTGTTAATGTCAGGAATGGTATTGTGAAGTGCGTGCTTCAATAAATTGAGTCCGTCATAGCGTCTAAACTCACCTTGTACAGCATATTTGTGCCAGATATTACCGTTCTTTTGGTCGCAGCCAATGGCATACTCGTCCATATTAGAATGATAACTCACCCTGATGTCCGTCTCGAAGAACTCCGAGGCGAACTTGCCATAGACTTTCGCGGGTATCCAGCGTTCACCGAGGTTGAAATCCAAATCAGCAAAGGGAATGGGCGTGGGAGTGGCGGCACGCAGGGCAGTCAGACTCTGTTTCGCTTCCTCATGCTCCGGATGATCCAAGAGCCACGACTCGATACGCTCCGCCTTTTCAATCACATTGCCAGAAATAAACTTGTCGGCTACCTCATAGCTGTCCTCTTCGGGATTGTAGAAGATGCGTCCTTCCAAAGCAGAAAGCATATCGCTCTCTTCCATATCGGGAAGCAAAGAACTCATATAGTCAAGCTCCACCGTGCCGTATTTGTTGAGTGATGCGCCCAATGCCTCCATCGGGTCTGAAGCTATGGACAGTTCGGAGGTGGAAAAAGCCGTCGGGTGGTCGAAGATGTCCGCCTTGATGTACTTGCCGTTCTCGGAGCGTTCCAAGAACAGCATTTCCACTCCGGTGGCATCCATCTTGATGACATCGGTGTTTGTCTTCTGGTTGAAGTACCCCCAACGACCTACATAGCCGTCATAAAGCCGATTGAGTTTCTCACGCTCTTCCTTGTCCTCCGCTTGGTTGTTCGCCTCATAATCATAGAGTCGGTGATAACTCTCCCTAATCTCAATATATGCTTTCAGCCGTGAGAGCTGAGCAAAGGGTAAGTCCATCGGGTTGAAGGTAGGATGTCGTTTCAAGTCAGACAGGAAACCTACCTGCCCATTCTGTACGACTATCGAGCCGTCACGCAAATGTGAGTCGGGAGAAGAAAGGAACGGACGCGGTGAAGCATCAAACTCTTTCTTAACCTCTGCTATGGGCTGTGGCTTGCGAGGTTCGGCTTCCTCCATAAAGTCAAAGAGCGAGGGCTCTCTGACGGGAGCAGATGCAGTTTTCTTGCTTCTGCGGGAACTGCTTGGCGTGCTTCTTGCCGGCTTGGGTTGCCTGCTCGCAGAAAGTGGTTGGTTATCGCTGACCTTCTTTTGTTGAGCAGCCTCTTTGATTTCATTATTTACACGGGCTACATCTTGTGTCCAAAGACTATATTCCTCTGGGGCAAACAAGAACTGTTCCATGGCTTCTGTCTCTATGGTGCTATCCATAATCGGATGATGGTCTTCATCAAAGAATACCGTCTGACCGTTCATCTCGCGTGGGGCTTCCACGTCTGTGCGAATTTCACGGCTTTCTTGTTCGTATTGTCTTTGAAGGGTAATTACGGGGACACCTTCTGGGGCTGGTTCGGTTTCAGGCTCTGTATGTAAAACTGGCGCAGCTTCTTCGACTTTCAAAACCTCCTCGACTTGTTCTACCATTGCTTGTGGTTGATTGTCTTCCTGTACAGGTTTCTGCACTTCCTGACGGCTTTCATCCTTGATTTCCTCAATGATGGGTTCTTTAGTGTATTGTTCTCTGACAATCTCTTCCAGTTCCGCAATCTCGTGCAACTTTGTGGGTTTGAAGTATAAGTCCCGCTCAATACCCAAGCCTTTGACCTTTACTTCCTCCATTTCTTTAAGGGACATATACCCAAGTTCCCAGCCGTAGCCCATCGTTACGGCACCAAAACCGATGCGTTCTTTGGGGTCGTATTCCAGCATATAAGCGGTATAGGCTCCCATAGGAAAGAAATAGCGAGCGTATGCCGTGCGGTCGCCAATGAGCTGTTTTTCCGTTGCATAGAGCTTGGGAAGTTGCTTCTTGGTGCTGTCGGGCATCAAATTGTAGGTATTTTCTTCTTCTTTTTCATCTTCCTTGTCCTCTTTCTTTTCCTCCTTATCCTTGATTTCCTGTTCTTGAGGTATTCCTTCCGTTTTTATGTTTTCTTGTACTTTTTGCACCATCTTGTCCATGTGTACCTGCCATTCCTCCTCGGTCATGGGTATGCCGGTTTCATAGAGTTTACGATCGAAACGCTGCTCTACTTCCAAAGAGAGTTGTGTGCGCAGGCTGTCAGCCATATCCTCGATACTGCCGTCAAACGTATATTCCCAAGCAGGCTTACCGTAAGGGTCTGTACCCATTTGTCTGTCTATGGCAATCGTACGGTGGGAAATATCCTTCCATTCGCCCTCGAAGAGGGAGTTATGATTGAACGCAATAGAAAAGCCGTCGCCTTTGGGGACAGAGGCGGTTTGTACAAACTGCTGTTCAATGCCATCACCAATTTCTTTACCCGACTGCTTTTGCAGGACAATCAGGTCGCTGCCAACATCCGTACCCGCATTCTCGGAGAACATACCCGAAGGTAGGCGGATGGCGGAGATAAGACGGCTATTCTGCATGAGGTAACGGCGGATGGCTTCATTCTTGGGGCTATCCAATACACCCTGCGAGGTAATAAATGCAAGAAGTCCGCCCTCCTTGATAGTGTCCAGCCCTTTTACAAAGAAATAATTGTGAATGGTTCTGGTGGATTCCCGTTTAAGGATATTCTCTCCCTTGCTATAACTACGGTCATAGACCATAAAGTCGCCAAAGGGGATGTTGCTGGTAATCAGGTCGTACTTGTCCTTTTCTTCCAGTTCTCCAATGGCTTCAAAGGGTTCTTGCCGAACAAAGATATTATCCTTGCCGTAAGGATGGAGGGCTTGTGTGATGCGCGCCGTCAGTAGGTCTTTCTCCATCGCATCGACCATACCGGCACTTTTGGCAAAGGTTTCGGTAAAGGCTCCCATACCTGCTGAAGGGTCTAAGCACCTTCTTACTTGCACGTCGGCAGCACTAAGGGCTTCGGCAATGGCGGAGACGATACGGGTGTCGGTATAGAAGGAGGTCAGTACGCTTGCCTTGATACTCTCCCAATAGCGTTTGGCGGTGCTGGCATCGACGGCATCACGGTAAATCATCTGTTTGAGCCTTTGGGTAGGCGCGAACAGGTTTTGCTCCGATGCGCTCCAATAGCGGAGGTCATCGGGATTATCACAACGGTTCAACACGCATTTCAGACCACCGAAACCTTGATAACCTCTGAGCAGGACTTTCTCGGCTTCGGTGGCTTCACGGCGTTCTTTCTCTAATCGGAGGATCACACGGATGGCTTCCGTATTGCCCTCCAAGACTGCTTTCTTATTGTATGCCATAATTTTTCTGTTTTAAGATGGAGAGGGAAAATTAGTCGGAAGATAATTTTTCCTATCTTCCAACTAATTTGTTTTATCTCCGATTCTGTGAGAGTTATCTTCCTCGTGCTTTGCCTTTCTTTCCTTCAAACTCAAAGGCGGTGGTATGGTCTTCGCCCAGAACAAGACGTGCGTTGAACTTCTTGCCTGCCTTGCTCGTCAAGCCTTTGAGGATAGGCGTTCGCCCGGTAGTTATCAAATCACGGATATTGTCCTCGGAAAGGAACGTGCCGCAGATTTCACGGAAGATGTGGAAGTCGCAGCCCTCGTGCCTGCATTTCGCAATTTTGGCATAGATGCCCACACTCTCATTGCTGCATTTGGGGCAGTGGTAGGTGGGATAGGACTTTTGTACCTGTGGAGCAAGGGCAAGGAGTTCCTCGCAAATCGTCTCCACATAGGAGTTGATGCCTTGTGCGAACTTCTCGGGTGGCATTTGTCCAGCCTCGATGGCGGCAAGGGTCAGTTCCCACGAGCCTGTCATCTCTGCATTGGCAATTCGTTTATCCTTGACAATCTCATAGACTGCCAAGCCTTTCTCTGTCGGGACTACCGTTTTCTTTTCTCTTCGGATATAGTCTCGCAGAATCAATGTCTCGATGATATTGGCACGAGTGGCTGGTGTACCGATGCCGCACTCTGCCATTGCTCTTTTACTTTCTGCATCTGCGACCTCTTTCCCTGCGTTTTCCATAGCAGAAAGCAAAGTCGCTTCTGTATAGAGCGGTTTGGGCTTGGTCTTGTGCTCGGTAATTTCTGAAGAAAGCAGTGGTAACACCTCGTTTTCTATTAGATTGGGCAATACGGATAAAGTCTGTTCTTCTTCCTCTTTGCCTTTTTCATCGTTCGTGCCAGTACTATGCTGCACGGCTTTCCAGCCCAAGGAGATACTTCGGCACGCCTTCCAAATGTAGGTGTTTGTACCGTCTGTCAGTTCCGCCTGCATCCTCTCCTCCTCTGAATCGGGAGAAAAGGCTTCGATGAAACGATGGACTACCATTTGGTAGATGGTCGTTTCATCTGTCGATAGTCCCGATGTTGTTTCACCCGTAGGGATAATGGCGTGGTGATCAGTTACCTTGCCGTTGTCCACCGAGTGGCGGTTAAGTGGTGTCGGAAGTGCAGTGCCTATCTTGCCAAGTAAAGTGGGTACTTCCTCGAAAACGTCTTCACTGATGTATCGACTGCCGGTGCGGGGATAGGTCGTGATTTTCTTCTCATAGAGGCTTTGTGCGATTGAGAGGGTCTTATCTGCTGAAAAGCCGTGCTTTCGGTTGGCTTCCTTCTGTAGGGAGGTAAGGTCGAACAAGAGGGGTGGCGACGTATGTCCCACCTTTTTGCGACCGAAGTCACGGTAAGCCGGCTCTGTTCGCGAAGCATGGCGAGAGCGGACTGTGCATCGGCTTCATTGTCAAATGCACTACTGCTCACAGCTTTCAGCGATACGCCCTCTTTCTCTGCTGCTACGGAGAGTTTCCAATAGGGGACGGAAGAAAAATCACGATTTTCTATGTACCGACGGCAGACCATAGCGAGTGTCGGGGTCTGTACCCTTCCCAAAGAGTAACCGCCTTTGCGAGCGATGGACAGGGCACGGCTGGCATTGATGCCCACAAGCCAGTCGGCTTCGCTTCTTGCCTTGGCAGAGTAATAGAGATTATCGTAATGGCTTCCCGGCTTAAGATTGGAAAGTCCTTCACGGATGGCTTTATCCGTGAGGGAGGAAATCCAAAGTCTGTCAAAAGGTTTGTGGCAGTTCAAATGGTTGTAGATATAGCGGAAGATGAGTTCACCTTCACGCCCGGCATCGGTGGCTACGATGATGCGGTCAGCCTTGTCAAAGCAAACTCGAATGGCTTTGAGTTGCTTGAGTGCTGCGGGGTCTGATGTGTACTCCTTATCCTTGCGCACTTGTCGCACGATAAGTTGGAAGGGATTGGGACGGATGGGCAGGTCTTCTGCTTTATAGGCTGCAAAACCGTAGGCTTCGGGCATGGCAAGGGTAATGAGGTGTCCCATTGCCCAAGTAACCATATAGCCGTTACCTTCTAAATATCCGTCTTGTCTGGTATTAGCCCCTACGATACGGGCTATATCTCTGGCTACCGAGGGTTTCTCGGCAATAATACAAGTAATCATAGTTGATAATAGAATTAAAGGTTACATCTTACGTCCACGGGACTTCTTCTGTTTGTTCTCGTCCTGCTTTTGCTTCTGCTCAGCAGTAGGCTGTGTCTGTCCCGTTTTGAGTGGTTCTTTCACATTTTTGGTGGCTTCGTTGGTCTTGCCGTGGTTATTGACCGCAACCTGTGTCTTGTGTTCCTCTGCTACGGCAACCACCTTTTCTTTGCCGGTTTCTTGCTTTTTGTCAGGATTCCACTTGTAAAAACGTGGGCGATTCTGTTCTTTGTCCATACGGACGTAGGCATTGAATGATTGTCCCTGTTTGTCCACCATATTCTTTAGATATAGTGTACGACCGCTATCCAATGCTTCACGCTGTTTATCTGATAACTCTAAACCGCAGAGCTTATGAGGTACACCTTGCTGCTGAGCCTGTTTGTGTTCCTGTCGTTCTCTTAAACTCTTGTTATCGCCAAAGATGAACTCAATGCCTTTTCGCTCGGCATTGACCTGCAAGGTAGCATTGAAGGACTTACCACTCTTGGCGGTCATTCCTTCCACTTTCACGGCTTTGCCTTCCACAAGATCTTTGTACTGGACATCAGAGAGCGTTACACCCTTGATCTCCTTGGGAATGTTCACACGGTCGGCACGTAAGGCAACAATTTCGTTGGTCTGTGGATCGATGGAGACATAGGCAGAAAAAGGATTGCCGTTCTTGGGCGTTACTTCGATTGTCTTGCCAAGGTTGCCCGTAGCAAGGAGTTGCTCCTTTTCTTCGGGAGAGAACTTGTAACCCATATAGGGGAAGTCGAGCTGTGGCTCCTTGCGTAACGGGTGGATAGCCAAGCCGACATTGCCATTATCATCCGTGCGGAATGCAAGACGTGCTTCGGTGTAGATGGTCGTGTCACCAATAGGTACGGCAATAGTAATAAGGTTACTCTTCTGCCAAGAAAGCATCTTTTCTAACTCTCCACTTTGTTCCAGTCGTTCACGGGTAAGACCGAGGTCACCAAGTTGCTTCCAATCAATCTTCGACTCATCAATGGCTGTGGCGTTCTTCTTTTTCGGCAGATAATCGTCAAAGGATACTCCAATCTCTGTCAGTTGCTGTTTGCTTTCTGGCTTTTCACGACTTTGCAACATGGTGCGAAGATTGTCCACACCTTGTTCTACATTGTTTGCCAAAACCTTGTACAGTCCGAAACGAGTCGGGTTATTGAACTGTTTGAGGAAATTGGACATGAAGTTCTTTAGAAGTCCGTCCTTGTTGTTGAATTTCAAGAACGCTGCCTGATTCGCAGCGATTGCTTCGGTGGTTTTAAGGTTGCCCTTGTCGTCTATACCCGATACTACGGAGATTTTTCCTGCTTCTTGCTCATTCTTCACTTCCGTGCGATCTTCCAAGACCAGCACATAGTTGTCATTGTTGTTTGGTTCCATAAATATTACATTTTGATGAATATATAATGTTATATATTGGCAAAATTAAACGGATAAAACCAAACGCTCACACTGTGAGGAAATAGTGGGAAAAAGTGGGAAACAAAATGAGAGGAAGATTTGATGTACCAACAAAAAAAACTTCCCCTACAAGAGAAAGTCTATGGATGAGAAAGCACATCAACGATAAGTTTTTTGGTTTGCAGCTCGAATGTCAGCTACCAATAACCGTGACCGACGTCGGTCAGCGTCGTGAGTGACGACATTTGGAAGAATATTGGATGAAACACGCAGGGGGAATTTTTCTGAAAAGAAAAACTTCCCCTCCTCTTCGATACCACACGTCTGTATGTGGTTGCAGCCCTGTTTATAAAAGTTATCCTGATGATAGGTGGTATTTTATAAAGTTTATCGACGTCGGTCACGGCCGTTACGATAGCAGGTGTCGCATGGCTCTTTCCTCTTGACGGATGCGAACTATTAGCAGGTAGCCGTAGAGGGGCAGACCTACGCATAACGTTGTCCAAGCATGGCAGAGTAGCGCCACACCTATCAGTTCTGGTATGATGTTGAGGAAATAGTTTGGGTGTCGCACCGTACGAAACAAGAAACTACGATCGATGCGATGGTTGGGTACGATGTAGAGTTTCACTGTCCAAACGTCACTCAGCTTATAGATGACGTAAAACAGCATGATGTAGGCGAATGCCATGACTGCCACGCCGATGACAGAGGTCCTGTCAAACTCCATATTGCTGGTATATCCCTCATAGAGGGCACCAAAGTAGTAGGCTATATGGGCAAGCGTCAGCAGTAGGGAGTTGCGTTTTCCGTACTGTGTGGCTCCACATTTGATGAGACGTTTCTCGTTCCTTATTGAGAAAGCGAGGGAGAACAAGCGCAAGACAAAGAAACTTGCGAAGATGATAATTGCATATAGCATAACTGTAATATGTTTTATGATGTTTAATAATCCGCTATGAAGCCGTGCCGACGCGGGGGGGGGGATTCCGCACGGCTCGGCTGGTGTGTTGACTTGCCCCAACTTGTTACCACTGCTTGAGCGGCGGTGTGGCAGTATCGTTGAACTTGATGGCGATGTTGGTGAGTCCGTTGTCCCACCAGCCTGCAAAGTTGAAAAGCAGTATACCCGTTGTACGCAACTGATGGTCTCCCTTAAGAATATTTATCACATGCGGATCTACGTATCCTGTGACGGCATTGGGTGTGCCTATGCCGTTTGGACCCGTGTACGAGCAGAAGGTGATGAACCAGTCGGGTGCCGCATCACCGTATGCCTCACTGGCTTTTAGCAGGTTTTGGCGCACAAGGTTCACCTTGTCGCCAGCAGCGCATCTGTAAGTGTCCTCCACATTCAGCGTGGTACGACTGTGATTGGTGGAGTAGATATTGGTAGAGAATTGTCTGTTATCATACCAGCGGTCTATCCACCCCGAGTTGGTGGAGTACCAGCCCTCACGGCTCAAGATGAGCATCTTGCCTCGCAGTTCTCCCATTGTAAGTGTCGGACTGAACGATCCTGCAATGTATGGTGTAACGTAGGGATCAGCTCTTAACACGTTGCCCACCGCCGCACGATACTTGTTGCCTCCATCTTTGTCGTAGTCGTGGTCACGCTTGATGGTCATGATAACCGTTTCCGATGGGTGCTCCCGCAGAAAATCAGCGGTGGTACGCAATACATCCTTGTGGAACGTGCGGTCGAATACATTACTGGCGTGGCAGAGCTTTAGCACGCCATCTGCAAGCACCAAGCGTATGTCGAAGAAGCGTATGCCGCTCTCGAGCTGCCCCTTGATGTCCTTGTCTTGCGTCTTCACCCACCAATTGCCTGACCATGCTCCTGTATCGTGCGTTCCGGGTATGGACATCTTGCACACCAGTCGGTCGTCTTCCATATCCTGCATCCAGTTGGCATTGGTAGTGGAGATCAGTTGCCGCAGTTTCAGCGAGAGCGTGTATGTTCGACCCGCCACGGGACCTTGTGCATTGCTTTTTCCTTCCAGTGGAGTGTGGTACAACCACCATGGCGATCGATGTATCCTGGCTTCTTCTGTAGGTACGATAAAGTAATTGCCTGAATACCCTACGGATTTACCTATGGGCATACTCCAGAAGCCATACCAGCCTGATGTCTCGCCCGGTTTTAATGTGAGTGGTTGGACAAGTGGACATTCGAAATCCTCTCCACTTTTCTGCAAAATTGGAGAAATGACAGGCGCATCCCCTCGTTCATCAGTCTGCCACATTGCCTCCCACACGAATGGTGCTGCCTGCATGGAATCGTCAGTGGGTTGCATGCGCAGTGATGCCACGCTCATGTCATATTTCGTATCATTTGTCAATCTCATGCGTATGAACGCTCCTTGCGGTTTGAAACTCACATGTGGCGAACGCAGGTGCAAACCGTCACTCGTTTCCAAGGGCAACCATGCTGACAGGTAAGGCATGTTCCATAGTTGCTCCTCATTTTGGTTTATGGGGCGTGCCAAACGCTCTACGCCAATTTTTATTTTGTGCGTCTTCTCATCGTAGGTTCCATGACCAAGTAGAAAACATGCCTGCCAATTACCAATTTTTTCATCGTGAGGAGCCTCCACGTCAGCATTGAGAGTGTCGCACCACAAGACACCATCATGCGTTTTCCATTTCACCTGTACTAATTTTATTGGTATCTTGGGGTTTTCGTTTCTGATAACGCAAAGTCCCTCAGTTGTTTCGCCTTCTTTTAGCCGCATCTTCGGTGGGACCATATCTCCCTCAAAACCATAGGTGAAGGATCTTGTTGCTACCATCTTGGTGTTGTCTACGCCACCATTAGGGACTTCTATTGTAAGCCGTATCGTGGTTGATTGATGAGACGAACTTTCGTTATTCACTGTAGTGTCACCGTCGCATCCGTATAGTAGCATGGTGCATAACAGCGCATATATCACCGTCAAATTATATAACGTTCTTTTGCCCCATTGAAGGGCGAGTTGTTCTGATATCATAGTAAATCTTATGTAATTTTGTTTTTTAGGGTGCAAAGATAGCGAATAACAGGCAACTTCCAAAACCTAACTATTGGCATTTATCGTACGCTTTGGAAAGAAATGGAATGATGTAACTTTGAGTTGCAGCGGTTTTCTTGTCAAAAGTCTATGTACACGCAAAATGCATCTCGTAGTCATCTATGGACTTCGAGATGCACAGCCTCACACAAATACATATCCAATGCGGTTTGTTAAATATTATAAATAATCGAGGAGAGGGTAAGGAAGCTGAAAATATAAGTATGGAGGAATAGATGCCTACAACACAGAGTGTTAAGGATAAACACACCAATAGAAACCAACATGTATTTGTTATTTTTAGCCATTCCTTAACATAAAATTATATACTATAGTGAGGGACACGCATTGCCCCTCACCTTAGATACTATTTGCGACGTATGAGTCGTTGCTCGTCCTTGTCTTTCTGCAACTGGCGTGGGGCGCGCTTGCCGAATTCGTCCACGTCTCTGTTTACCATGAGGCGAACGCCGTAGTGCAGGGTGGCATTATCGTTATGTCCACGGTCGAAGCCGTCTTTGGATAGCACACGGTAGCAGAATGTCTTGTTGCTGTGCTCGTTGTCCTTGTCGTAGGTGTCGTATTTCCAGCGTGTTCTTGACCAGTATGCCATGCGCCATGTAGATCCGCCTTTTGGGAAGGGGTAGCCTACGCAGGGCAAAACACGATAACAGTCGGTACGATAGAGCGGGTTGCTGTCCGAACATTCTCCCCACCACTTGTCATCCATGATGTCGCGTACGGTTACGTTGGCGTTGCCTATCCAACGGCTCTGTACCACGAGGCGCATGCCCTGTCCGTCGTTGGTGGCGTCGGGACCGCCAGCGTCCATGAACCTCCAGCGATAGGCACAGCGATAACGGTTACCGTAGGGACGGCGGTCTTTGTCCGATTGGGCTTCCTTGTTGTTGCCGTAGAAACGAATGGCGTAGAGTTCGAGCCGACTCTTATCTTGCATAAAGTAAGAGTAGAAGATGGGTTTCTTATTCCAAAACCGCTCTTCCTGCATATCTGCCTTGTTGCTGTTGTGTGTTTCGCCAGCTGTGATGATGGGGCGCATGTCGTCTTCCTCTGGGTCGAACATTTCGAAGTAAGGGTTGGGAGCCGACTTGATGTTATTCCAGCCTGTAAGACCTATGGGCAACGTACCATTATAGATGCTTGTAAGGATATTAGGCAAGGCAATTCCCCATTCTTCGCCAGTGGGAAGATGGTAATCTTGTGGCTTCATGGTGCCATTGTTCAGCGCAAAGCGCATTTTCATATCGGCACTTTTGAGCGACCAGTTGTTCACCCATCCGTAATCAGCCTCGTTGGGGTGTGGTGCGTTGGTGTCGTGGAAGCCCATCTCATCGGTTTTGCTGTTTGTTACCGCCAAACGTTCCAAAGGGTTTGCCCATGGATAGGCAGGCTTGCCGTCTCTCATCTCACTGAAACGTGGACGACACACACCTACTTCCACGGAGAAGCCACAGCCTTTAACTTTTTTGTTTTTGAAATCGAGGACTTTGAACTCGCCCGACCATTCCTGAGGTTTTGACTGCCCAACCAACCATTCATCAGCGTACGGATAACGTGGGTTGCCTTTCTGTTTCCTACCCAGCATAAATCCTCCACGCTCGGCGGTAAGCATGGTTTGCCCGATGTAGTTGAGCTTAGGTATGGGCATGCCCCACACGTAGAACTCGTCGTACTCGGCTTTCTCCTTTCCCTTGCGCATGGCAGAGGCATCGAAGGTGTAGCGGTACTCGTAGAGTGGCGAACCGTAGTCTGCGCTCTCGTCGAGTGGGTTCACGTTGCCAGGATTGTTGAAATGTATCTGCCTGTCGTTTTCGTACATCCAGTAGAAGTTGCTTTCAATGCTTGTGTTCCAAGGGCGTAGCTCACAATCGAGACCGAAAGAATGATCCATAGCAAGATCGGAACTTGAGCGGAACAAGCTTGGTGGCATCATCAGAAATCCGCCTCGGGCAGTGATTTGCGAGCTGGCAAAGGCATATTTATGTCCCTCTGGTTTTACCAAGTCGGTATTGCGCTTTACCTTGAAGCGTATCATTGTTCCCAATAACCTAAACTTCCATTTTTCAAAATTGATTTTTCCATCTTTCATCTGTAACTTCATCCAACCTGTGGCATAAGGTACGGCAACTCGAATGTTTCCATTGGCATCAAGTTGGTTGTGGTATGGAGAGTGATTAGGGTCGAAGTCTACATAGAAATGATATAGCTTTTCTGCACGTTTCCTTGTCTTGTCGTCAAGACTCATATTTTTGCGTTCTCTGTCAAAGTCTGGGTTATATTCGCCACCGATGATGCCACACACATACCATTCCTCATTTTGCTTTGGTGTAAATGCTTTGTCGTTGAGCCAATGAAACTCAACCATGTCGTTAGTTTTAGCAAAAATAGTGCCATCGCTATTGTAGCTTACTTCGTCAAATTTTACCTCTCCAGCTCCAAGCACCACCTTGTTGCCGTCCATCGCCTCTTTGCCGTCAATCATCGTCTTGGCGTCTTTGTCAACACGTACGATGAAGATGCGTGCCTTGAGTTCGGAACCTTCTATCAATGGAAGATGCTTTGAATTTACAGAAACGGCACGTGTGGTTGCAGTATTTCCACCCAATGAGGTGGATACATCAGCAAGCTCTACACAGGCGTTACCCGAAATGCCAATTCTTGAAGTTTCACCAACGTTTTCCACTGTCGCCTGCTTAACATCTGTGCTATTGAGCATTGTTTCATCAGTGCATGAAACAAGAAATAAGAGTGCTATCACGCAGGATAAGAGCCATTTCATCTTATCCGTTCTTGGTGTAAAGAATGTATTCATTGCTATTGATAATATATTGTAGGTTAGTCTTCTATTATGTCATCTAAATCGCCACCGTTTTTGCCACCAATATTACTTCCACCGGTGCCGTCGTCGCTTCCAGCCAGCAGCGTACACTCTGCCTGCATGGGTATCATCGTGATTTGTGGACGAACGTACTGTTTTTTCTCTCTCGTTGTTTCTTGAGTGTCAATAATCTCTGTCATAATTCTTAAAATTTTATGTAGTTAATGCTAATTGGTTAAAATCTCGTATATTGTTGCCTGCCCAAGTTTGTTCGTGAGTGACGTCGGTCAGTGTTGTGAGTGACGTCAGTCAGCTGCGTGAGCGACGTCGGTCAGGGGTTTGGGCTTGGCTTTTCAGAACTTTCGCTTTTCGCCTTGGCTGGTGCTTCGGTGCGCTCGTAGCTCACGCCGCTGAGGGTGAAGTATTTGCGCGATGGCTTGAGCCTGACGGCGGGTTTGGAAATGTGCTTGGCTGGACTGAACTCCTCCTTGCCTTTCTCCACGAGGCTGCTGCTAAAGGTGGGGGTGAGGGTGCCGATGTCGCCAAAGTCAACGCTGTCGCCGTTCTCAACGTGTCGTTTTGCTATTTCGGCGGCAAGTCTCAGTACTGCCTCCACTTCCGCACCAGTGAAAGTGGTGGCTCTTGCCACCTCGTCACAGAACGAGCGGTGGTCGATGCGTTTTCTACCTGTTGGCAGTGCCTGAATGACGGTCTTTCCTGCCAGCTTTCCTAATGTTGCCTTGCGTTCGGTGAGAACGTAGGCTAAAGGTCTGTTAGCCATAATTGAATAGTTTTAAGGGTTTAAGTAATAAAATAGCGATTGGAACGTATCTTCCAGCGCATTCCAACCATATCTGTTTCGCCTTTTGCTTTTCTTTTATCATATTATTACATTCATTGGTATCGACAAGATAGTTTTACCGCATTTGCCCAGTATAACTTGTCGGCGTGCTTGTCAGCGATTTAGATTCCTCTATATTCGCCTACGTACACAAGCCATGCAACAGGTCACTCTGACCGTCAATCTTTATCACTGTGCAAAATGGAGCTTCGTACAGCTTCCTTTGTTTTACAATTACTTTAGTCATCACTTCGTCAGTTTCTTTATTTATTGTAAATAGTTTGTCGTCTTTTTTAGCGACCTTTTCGCTCTTTTCCTCCATAAGCGTGTTCGTTTTTCGGTTACATAGTCTTTTATTGTCTTAATCTCTATCAGTGCTACACGACTATAGGTTGTTTTCATAGTTTTTGTTGTAGCGTTTCCTGCTTGTGCTATTTCGTACATACGAGTACTGTGCGCAAGTCACACGACACTCATGGGTATGGCGATACTCCTCTCATACCTTTTCTTGCGATGAAAAAAGGCGGAGAGAGAGTAGTGTGCGGCGAACCAATAAAAAGTGTTAAAAATTCGGGGGGGGGGGGAGGTAATAAAAGATGTTAATAAACATGCAGAGTGCAACATTCTTTCGCACTCTTTGCTAAAGGCGGAAGAAGAAGTTGGCAGGCAGCCGAAATTGCGAGTCGCATATTTATACATACATCATCAAAAATAGTTATTACCTTTATTTTTGTTGCTCCTGAATATATCCAATATGGGAGCGCTATTGTTTTATTTTATAAAATATGATGCAAATTTAAGTATTTTTCCCAAAAATTACAAGCAATTTCCGGAAAAATAATGAAAAATACAGAATGCAAACGTTTGCTCATGTTTATACGGCAGTATTAAAATAAGGCTGCTAATCTTTTACTAAATGGGCAAGGCTGGGCGTGTGCTTTATCCGTTGAATTTCAGAATCGACAAGCGATCGAATTTCTTGCTTCACTTTACGATAGTTGGATTCAATGGTTTCTTTGAGCGTGTCGCAGCTTTCTTCGTCAGTGAAATCAGTTATATTGGGGATGGGTTTATAGGTTTTCATATCCGCAGACACCTTGGCACTATCTACCACTATCTCCGCATGGAAAATTTTCTGGTCGATACGCTCGTCGAAGTTGTCTGACACAGCACCGACAAACATTCCCTGTGTGAGATTACTGATTTTGCTTGCAGGGATAAGACTATCCATCTGTGTGGAGATAGAGGTGGATTTGTCATTACGGTTAATGGTCATAGACTGTCGCTGTTGAAGCACCTTGCCAAAGCGTTCCGAGAGTGTTTTGGCAGTTTCTCCAACCACCTGCCCTGAGAACACATTACCCACCGTATTCTGGATTACCTTGCTCTCCTTGTCGCCATAATCACGGGTGAGTTGCGAAAAGTCTTGAAAACCCAAACAAACTGCCACTTTATTGCTTCGTGCTGTGGC
Organism: Prevotella sp. TCVGH; assembly: GCF_023522295.1. Classification (NCBI taxonomy): domain Bacteria; kingdom Pseudomonadati; phylum Bacteroidota; class Bacteroidia; order Bacteroidales; family Prevotellaceae; genus Prevotella; species Prevotella sp. TCVGH. The sequence continues at coordinate 16,499 of NZ_QFFX01000016.1, forward strand.
TATGAGATTATCCAATCCACGGAAGTAAATCGTTGGCAACTCGTCGATAATTACCGAGCTTTTAAGTTGCTTCTTCTTGTTGATGAGCTTTACGATACGGCTATTGTAAAGTCCGAGTGCTGCCGAGTAGATATTCTGGCGGTCGGGATTATTGCCCACAACAAGTACTTTCGGCTCGTTGGGATTGTTGATGTCAAGCGAGAAATCATCACCTGTCATCACCCAATAGAGGGCAGGAGAAATCATGCGTGAAAGCGGTATCTTGGCACTCGCAATCTGTCCCTGTAGCTGTTCCTGCGCTCCTCCCTCCCAAGCATCCATAAAGGGAGAAAGGTAGTTGGCAAGCTCATCGTAGGAAGTAAGTATCGGAAATATCTGTGCGTAGGGACGGTTCAGGAATTCGATGGCATGGGGAAAGGTACAATATTTGCCGTTCTCATATATCTTCAGAAACCAGATAATGGCGGCAAGCAAGATAATCGGTGATTCGACGAAAAAATCTCCCTGCTTCTGAATCCACGAGCGGTTGAGATTGAGCATAATGGTGTAGGCACTCTCATAGGCATCGGATATATCTGTCATAAAGGCAGGATTGATGGGATTACACCGATGCGATTTCCTCGGATCGTCAAAGTTGATGACATAGAACTGTGGCTTCACCTTGTATGCATCCAAGTGATTAAGTAGGTGATTATAAGCAATCTCGGAAAGGTCGGGAAACTTATAATCGTAGATATACATGGCAAAGCCTTTCTCAATCTGCTGCTTGATGTAGTTGTTTACGATAGCGTAGGACTTACCCGACCCCGGTGTGCCGAGTACCATTGAAGCACGGAAGGGATTGACTACGTTAATCCAGCCCTTATTCCATTTCTTCTTATAGTAAAAACGTGTGGGGAGATTGACGGAATACTCATTCTCCATCAATCGTGTTTCCTGCATGAAACTCTCGTTTTCTGTGTTGAATACATCGTCCATCAAGTTATTTTTGAGCAGTCGGCTCATCCATACACCGCCCATCAGCAGACAGATATAGCCCACGGACAGCGTGAAGATATAGAGCGAAGCCGCCCCAATTTCTCCAATGGGCAATGCCAACAGCCACCAGTTGAGAAAGAAAAAGACAAAGCCTGAGAAAAGCACCGTCCAAATCTTCGACCATGTTATTTTCTCCTCCTTCACGCCTTTCGTCCCTAAACAGGATAGTGCAAGGAATACCACGCAAAAGAGTTTTGTCCAGAGGATAGACGAAAACAATCCTGTGGTACGCTGGAAGTTCATCAGTATCTTATCCACAATGCCGAGCGTAAAGCCCCATGTATGGAACGCCTCGTAGCAGAACCAATAACAGTTGATAAGGAGAAATATCACTGATATGCCCCTCATAAAGTCCATGACTTTACCTAATGCCCTTAAATCATCTTCCTGTGCCATAATCGTATTGTTTTTGGGAAGCCTCCCCCAACCCCTCCTAAGGAGGGGAGATAGAAATGCTCGTTTGTTTAATGTTTTCTTCGCCTAAGATTTACCTTACTTTGTCTGCGGAGTTTACGCTGCCATGCCGCTTCTTTCCAATCATCATTGCCTGTAGATGTGAAAGAACCATCCACCATATCCTCGATGAGTTCATCAACAAGGTTGTCGCATTCCTCTGTATTTAGGTGCAAAGATTCATTTGTAGTTGTCTGCTCCAAGCGTTCTGAAGGATTGCCATACAACGCTTCATCCAAGAATGGATTGTGTGTTGGATTGGATAAATACGCATTAAATACATTGGCAGAATATCCTTTACCCAATCGGGAACCGTTGAGCGCAATTCCCTCATTATCGTCAATAAAGGTAATGCCATAGATACGTCTACTTTCGTTTTTTCGGATTACCACACGCAAGACTTGTTCTTCCAATCTGCTCCGCAGCTCTTTCTCTGTTTGTGGAGAGGTGCGCATAGCTTGTAACACCTTGTTCCTTATGGTTGGTATCAGCGGCTTGATGGCTTGCTTTGATCTTTGCATCCTGTTCTGCACGGCTGTATAGCCCACACCACGTCCAATGTCCGAGGCGTGGATGGGTGTGCTTACCTTGTCTCCCTTATCATCTGTTGGGACATAGACAAGTCCTTCATATTTCTTTCCCCGAAACTCTGTCTTAACTTCCTCCACAGCAAGATTGTATACGGAGAGGATGGCATTCAATTCTCCAAGTGAGCAGAGCTCATAATGCTTTAGGACAGAGAGAAGCGTTTCGGCTACTTGTTCCTTGATATTCCCTTTGGTGGTATCAATTTTAGATACTTCCTTCATTTCCCTATCAGTTACTTTTGAACTTGGAATAAGGCTATATTTTCTTTCCAAAGCATCGGTAATCTTCTTGCTCCTTCGCTTTTCAAATTTGTCGTTGATTTTCTTTCCCTCTCCGTTCACTCGAAGCGACACGATGTGTATATGCTCACGAGCAATGTCACTATGCTTAAAGACGATGTAGGGTTGTTTTCCGTAGCCGAGTGCTTCCATATACTCCTTGGCAATCTGCGCAAGAAGTTCATCAGAGAGTTTCTCGTCCGGGTGAGGATTGAGGGAACAATGAAACACCGCCTTCTTCGTTCGGCATTTCTTGGGTATCAATGCCTCCATGTCGGCAAGCACGTCTTCCATCGTATAACGTCCCCCTCTGTCCTGATACAACTCAGTGGCAAGGAGAATGCTTGCTTCCCCTTTCTCCACCTTTTTGAAGTTGTATCCGAGTGCCCCTCCAAGGTTCTCCGTCGCTGAAATCTTGGCAATCATTTCTTGCGGTAGTCAATGGTAAGATTGATTGTCTGCTCCTGCAAAGTGATGATTTGAGCAGACAGTTTCTCCAACTTTTCAAGCAGAATCTGTGCGGTCTTGACCGAATGATAGCTGTTAATGGCACGCACGGTTTGGTTATAGAGCACACCAATTTTATGGATTTGCGCTGTCAGTTCTGAGAGCTTTCGGTAATATTCGACGGCAGATTTGTCCACCGTAATCACTTTGAAACTCTCTCCAAGGATACGACCACGCACAAAATCCGACTTGGTTTCCGCTCCCGATTTATGGAACAAATCAATCGCCCGTTGCTGGTCTTTGGGCTTGGGAAGACGGGTATCCCATCTGTCCCATCGTTCTATCTTTTCGTTCATTGTTTTTATCCTTATCTAATTACGACTTTGGAGTGATTTAATCCCCTTTGGGGCAAGGGTCTTTGTGGTACAACTGTAAGTTTGTGTTACAAAGACACACCTTGCCAATATCAAGAAATGATACGATTGAAGTATCCACCCTCGTGGGGTGTCTGCTTCGGGATATTACCTCCATGTATTATTCTCGCCTGCAAAGTTACGGCGAGTTTTCAAATAACTCATTATCAATGATATTCACTCTTTTTCCTCGCATTTCCCTGCACTTCATCGGTGTCATATAATCAGCCAAAATATCATTTATTTTGCAGTCAGAACGAGCGAACAATGGCATGATGATACAAGTAAAAGATACATCGTATTACCGTTGGCTTACACCAAAGATGACAAGAACGAACGAAACATATTCATAACAATTTGTTGTCATGACAAACTATTGTCAGTACAACAGATTGTAAGAACTATAAATCGTCCTTTCAGACTATCGCACGAACCATACGCAGCCAGAACAAACTGTCTGCTGATACTTCTCAAAAATGAGAGAACATCCAAACATCAAATAGACAAGTAATATGAACTAAGAAATTATCATTATGGAGAACAAACAACAACGCCCCATCTTTCTGGGGTTCTCCTCGCAAAAGGGAGGAGTCGGAAAAAGCACGCTTGCCGAAATCGTAAGCAGCATATTGTACTACGAACAGGATATCAACCTCTTCGTGGTGGACTGCGACCTGTCGCAGGATTCCTTTTACAAGCTGAGAGAACGTGAGAAAAGCGTCATTCAGGGAAGCGAGGAACTTTCCAAGTCTATGCAGGCATTCTTTCAGCACCTCGGCAAAAAGGCATACAGAATTTACAAGTCTAGTCCCAAGGAAGCCGTCAAGACAGCACAAAGTAAGATTGACGCTATCAGCAATGAGAAGTACCAGTTGGTTGTGTTCGACTTTCCCGGTCATGCAGGAACAACGGAGTTGATGGAACTGTCCCTTCAAATGGACTATATCCTGTCTCCACTTGAAGCCGACATACAGTCGCTCGTCTCTTGTATGGCATACGCCAAGACCATTACGGATATTGGTGTTTCTATGTCCGACTCACGGATAAAGGACATTATTCTGTTCTGGAACAAGGTGGACAGAAGGGTGAGGAACATCATCATTGACGAATACACGAAGCTCATCCAAGGACATGAGCTCACGCTCCTGCCCGGCTATGTATATGCCACGCACCGCTTCTCCCACGAACTCTCCACATACGGGCTGCGTGGTGTGTTCCGTTCCACCTATCAGCCTCCTGCAAAGGGACTGCGAACGGGTACGGGGCTGGATGAACTCGTCTCCGAGATAATTCAACGTTTCAAACTAAAAACAAAAACAGAACATGGCAACGATTGAGGAAAGAAAACAGCAACTGGAAAAGAAGCTAAAGAAAATGGCAGAGGACAATGTTGTGGTGAAACCTGTCACGGTCCCCAACCCCTTCGATCCATCCGAGGACACCGAGCCTTCCCTCGCAACATCACGAGAGGAAGACAAAGGTTCGGAAGAAATGAAGACGGCAAAAGAAGAACGAACAGACGAAACAGGAGGAGAGGAAATCGGGAACACGGAGCCGAAAAGAGAAAGGAAGCCAAGAATGGAAAAGTCCGGCAGGTCGTCCCTTTCCATAGAGGAATACCGTTCCCTATACTTTCATCCCGTACGTTCGCAAATGCGGACAGCTTTCTCCATCAATTTGGAGACATTACAGAACCTACGCAATGTGCTACAAGACTTAGGAGAAAGGGTATCTATTGCTTCCTATATTGATAATATCCTCCGGGAGCATCTGCGGGAACATCAGGAACTTCTCAATAATGCAGCAGCAAAGCAAAGACGTAAGACCACAATAACACTATGATGGAAACAATACTTTTCAGTTTTATACTGGTACTCATCATCATTTGGATGATGCTTGGTATCCTGTATTTCTATATGCGGTATGTATCTCCGTATGACTTCATTATCAAGAAAAAAGGAAAGAGCGATGAAGATAGCAAGAAGAAAGAAGCAACGAAGAAAAAAGACGGACAGAAAGGAAAAGGAACAATAGAGCAAGCCGAGTTTGTACTGATTGGAAAAAGCCGTTCCACTTCCCCGATTATCCCACAAATTCCCTCTGTTTCATCATCTGAAAATTCGGAGCAGAATAATAATAATTTTGCACCGCAGAACTCCGAAAAGGAGGAAGAAATGAAAGAGGACAACGAAATGGACATTGATTTCGAGATGGAGAGAGTGGACGAAGATGAGATTGTCCGTGAGGAATTAAACCTATCCATCGAGCCCACATCGGGCGAAGCCGAAATTTCGGAGCAGTCCGTCCTCGCACGTGACTTAGTCCGCCTGCAAAAGTGGGCAAAGAACAGTGAGGAGGCTGATGAGGAAGAAGTCAAAGAGACAGTTCGGCAGCTTCAAGACTCTGAGCTATTGGATAAGTACAAGGAGAACATCGCCAAGATGCAGGGAGAACAGTCTGCACTGTTGGAGAAAATCCGTAAGGCGGAAGAAAAGGAAGATCAGAGTGCTCAACCAGCAATGCCTTCATCACAAAACCCAACACCTCCTGTTTCTGGCATATCTGACACAGCAGTGGGCGATGCTGACGATAGACCGCTGTCCTATTATCTGTAAAAATGGTTTCTTGATTTTCATATTTCGGAGGAATGCAGGGGTTGCTCAAAAGTAAAATAATCAGCCAATATCTATCATACGATAAAACCGAGCCACCCCTGACACCTCCACAAGAAGACAATTCGTTTAACAACTTAAAATAAACAGCAAAATGAACAACAAAAAAATCACAATGATGCTGTTCCTGACGGCACTGACCACCGCAGGAGCGTATGCACAGGGAAATGGTATGGCAGGTATCAACGAAGCCACGAAGATGGTAACGTCCTACTTCGACCCGGGTACGAAACTCATCTATGCCATCGGTGCCGTAGTGGGTCTTATCGGAGGAATAAAAGTATACAACAAGTTCTCAAGTGGCGACCCCGATACGAGCAAGACAGCCGCTTCTTGGTTCGGTGCGTGTATCTTCCTGATTGTGGCTGCCACCATCTTACGTTCCTTCTTCCTGTAAACGATGGCACAGTGGGAAATCAATAAAGGTGTAGGTCGGACGGTAGAGTTCAAGGGTTTGAAGGCGCAATATCTCTTCCTATTTGCGGGAGGACTGTTGGCGGTCTTCTTTCTCGTGGTGGTGCTATATCTCTGTGGCATCGACCAGATAGTCTGCCTCGGTCTTGGCTTAGTGGGTGCAACACTCGTTGTGTGGCAAACGTTCGCCATGAACCGCAAGTACGGCAGATACGGACTGATGAAGCAGGGATCCATTAAGATGCACCCGCGCTACCTCTTGAACCGCCGTACCGTCTTTCACCTTATCCGTAACCTCAAACCAAAACGCAAGGCATAATGAGAAACAACAGTAAAATCACGACCTTGGAAGCGAAGTTTCCGCTGCTCTCCATCGAGCAGGGTTGTATGGTGAGCAAGGATGCCGACATCACGGTAGCTTTCCGTGTGGAGCTGCCCGAACTCTTCACCGTTACCTCCGCCGAATACGAGGCGATGCACTCGGCATGGCACAAGGCAATCAAGGTGCTGCCCAACTATACAATCGTGCATAAGCAGGACTGGTTTATCAAAGAGAACTACCAAGCCAAAATGAATAGTCAGCAAGGCTCCGGACTTAGCTTTCTTGCCAAAAGTTCAGAGCGGCACTTCAACGAGCGTCCTTTCCTGCACCACTCGGTCTATCTCTTCCTGACCAAGACCAACAAGCAGCGTATGCAGCGACAGAGCAACTTCTCGTCGCTCTGCCGTGGACACTTACTTCCCAAGGAGATTACCGACAAGGAGGAAGTCGTCAAGTTTATGGAAGCCGTAGACCAGTTCGAGCGCATTATTAACGACACGGAGCAAATTCGACTCAGCCGTATGACGGAGGAGGATTTGGTGGGTACAGCCGAGAAAGGCGGACTCTTAGACCGCTACTTCTCCCTTTCTGAAGAAGGACACGCTTCTTTGGAGGACATACGATTAGGAGCAGACCTTGTGCGTATAGGGGATAATCGCCTTTGCCTGCATACGCTGTCAGACACGGACGACCTGCCTACAAGTGTTTCCACAGACACACGCTATGAGCGACTATCAACGGACAGAAGCGACTGCCGACTGTCCTTTGCCGCTCCCGTTGGCTTGTTGCTGCCCTGCAACCATATCTATAATCAGTACCTCTTCATCGAGGACAGTGATGATAACCTGCAAAGGTTTGAGAAGCAGGCACGCAACATGCACTCGCTTGCAAGATACAGCAGAAGCAATCAGATTAACGAAGAGTGGATACAGGAGTATCTCAACGTAGCCCACTCGCAGGGGTTGACCTCCATTCGTGTCCACTTCAACGTGCTGGCATGGAGCGATGACAAGGAAGAACTCCGTAACATCAAGAACGATGTGGGCAGTGCGTTGGCACTGATGGAGTGCAAGCCACGCCACAACACCGTTGATACGGCTACCCTCTATTGGGCGGGTATTCCCGGCAATGCCGCCGACTTTCCAAGTGAGGAGAGTTTCTATACCTTTATCGAGCCGGCTCTCTGTTTCTTCACGGCAGAGACCAACTACAAGGACTCGCTCTCTCCCTTCGGTATTAAGATGGCTGACCGACTTTCGGGCAAGCCAATCCACTTGGACATTTCCGACCTGCCGATGAAGAAAGGTATCATTACCAACCGCAACAAGTTCATTCTCGGTCCTTCAGGTAGTGGCAAGTCTTTCTTTACCAACCACATGGTACGCCAGTATTACGAGCAAGGGGCGCACGTACTTTTGGTCGATACGGGTAACAGCTATCAAGGCTTGTGCGAGCTTATCCACCGCAAGACCAAGGGCGAGGACGGTGTTTATTTCACCTATACCGATGAGCATCCTATCTCTTTTAATCCTTTCTTCACCGATGATTACTTCTTTGACGTGGAGAAAAGAGAAAGTATCTGCACCTTATTGCTTACGCTTTGGAAGAGTGCCGATGAACATATTACCAAGACAGAAGCAGGCGAACTTGGTTCTGCCGTCAACACCTACATCGAACTTATCAGGACGGATCACACCATCGTTCCCTGCTTCAACACCTTCTATGAGTATCTTCGTGATGTGTATCGGGAGGATATGGAGCATCGGGACATTAAGGTAACGCTCTCTGACTTCAATATCAATAACCTCCTAACGACACTCAAGCAGTATTATAAAGGTGGTAGGTATGACTTCCTGCTGAACTCGGACAAGAACATCGACCTGCTCTCGAAACGTTTCATCGTCTTTGAAATCGACCAAGTGAAGGACAACAAGGATTTGTTTCCTGTCGTAACGATTATCATCATGGAAGCTTTCATTAACAAAATGCGCCGATTAAAAGGTATCCGCAAGATGATTCTCATCGAAGAAGCATGGAAAGCCATTGCCTCGGCTAATATGGCGGACTATATCAAATATCTCTACAAGACGGTCAGAAAGTATTTCGGGGAAGCCATCGTCGTGACACAGGAGGTGGACGACATCATCCAGTCGCCCATTGTCAAAGAGAGTATCATCAACAACTCCGACTGCAAAATCCTGCTTGACCAGCGCAAGTACATGACCAAGTTTGACGGCATACAAGCCATGCTCGGACTCTCCGAAAAGGAGAAGAGTCAGATACTTTCCATCAACCAGAACAACGATACCAACCGACTATATAAAGAGGTGTGGATAGGTTTAGGCGGTATGCAGAGTGCCGTCTATGCCACGGAGGTGAGCATGGAGGAATACCTTACCTATACCACCGAGGAGACGGAAAAGGTGGAGGTGATGCAACGTGCGGAACAGCTGGGTGGCGACATCGAAACGGCTATCAGGCAGTTGGCAAGTGAAAAACGGGAGAAAAGAAAGTAATTTTTCAACAACTTAAATATGACAACAACAATGAAAAAACAAGTTTTTATGCTACTTACCGCTTTGACTTTATTCTGCGGTGGTCAGGCACACGCACAATGGGTAGTAACCGACCCGGGCAACTTTGCGGGTAACATCGCCAATTCCGTCAAGGAAATCGCCACCGCCACGAAGACGGTGAAGAACACCTTGGACGGCTTCAAAGAGGTAGAGAAACTCTACAACGACACGAAGAAGTATTACGACGATTTGCGTAAGATCAAGAACTTAATCGGTGATGCCTATAAAGTAAAAGAATGTATCCTGATGGTGGGCGACATCTCGGAGATTTACGTTACCTCGTACAAGAAGATGCTCTCAGACAAGAACTTCCGTCCTTCGGAACTTGCTGCAATGGCTTCCGGCTATACCAAGTTATTGGAATTGAGCGGCGAGAGCCTGAAAGAACTCAAATCGGTTGCCAAAAGCAATGTGTTCTCGATGAACGACCACGAACGTATGCAGCAGATAGACCATATCTATACCACGCTGCGTGAATATCGTTCGCTGGTATCTTACTATACCCGTAAGAACATATCGGTGAGCTTCGTGCGTGCCAGAGAGAAGGGAGAACTGAGCGAGGTAAAATCCCTCTACGGTAATACGGCAAGCCGCTATTGGTAATCAAGTAAGGAAAGGACAAACTTATGGATTTTGCCAGTTTACACGATTTGCTCCGCTCGACCTATGACGAGATGATGCCGCTTTGTTCGGATATGACAGGTGTGGCAAAGGGGATTGCGGGCTTGGGTGCGCTCTTCTATATCGCACTGAGGGTATGGGCTTCGCTTGCCCGTGCCGAGGCAATCGACGTGTTTCCGCTCCTACGTCCCTTTGTGATTGGTTTTTGCATTATGTTTTTCCCTACGATAGTGCTTGGCACAATGAATGGCGTACTCTCCCCAATCGTCAAGGGTACGGAAATGATGGTGGACAAGCAGGAGGGGACACTTGCCAAACTTATAGCACAAAGGGATAAGTTGCAGGAGGAAGCCTATCTGCGCAACCCCGAAACGGCATTTTTGGTATCGAATGAAGCCTTTGACCAAAAGATTGAAGAGATGGGCATCGTCGGTCCGGAGGATGCCATAACCATTGCGGGAATGTATGCGGAACGCTCTGCCTACCAAATGAAACAATGGATTTTAAAGTGTGTTCACGACATCATGGAAATACTCTTCCACGCTGCGGGATTGATTATTGACACGCTGCGCACTTTCATTCTGATTGTGCTCTCCATTCTTGGACCCGTCGTTTTCGGCATTGCCGTATGGGACGGACTGTCGGGGTCGATGACGGCTTGGTTTTCTCGCTATATATCGGTGTATCTATGGTTACCGGTGAGCAGCATCTTGACCGCCCTTCTGACAAAGATACAAGTGCTGATGGTGCAGAAAGATATTGAAACCCTTAGCGACCCGAATTTCCTCCCCGATGCGGGCAGTTGGTATCACATCGTCTTCTTCCTCATCGGTATCGTGGGCTACTTCTGTGTGCCTACGGTGGCAGGCTGGATTATCGAAGCAGGTGGCGGCATCGGCTCATACGGTCGTAACGTCAATCAGACGGCTCAGCGTGGAGCGCAGGGCGCATACACCGGAGGCAAGTATTTGGCAGGTGGAGCAGGAGCCGTTGCAGGCAACGCCATCGGACGTATCAAGGGTGCATTACTCAAAGGTAAATAACAAAAAACGAAAAAACAATGGAATTCAAATCACTCACCAATATCGAGACCTCATTCCGTCAGATAAGGCTCTATGCCTTTGTCTTTGCCATCGTCTGCGTGGCGGTCAGCGGCTATGCCGTCTATGCCTCGTATGGCTTTGCCAAAGAGCAGAGGGAGAAAATCTATGTGCTTGACCAAGGAAAGTCTTTGATGCTCGCACTGAGTCAGGATGCAAGCAAGAACCGACCTGTGGAAGCGAGGGAACACGTCCGTCGTTTCCATGAACTGTTCTTCACCATCGCGCCCGATAAGGATGCCATCGAGAAGAACATGGAGCGTGCCTTTGTGCTGTGTGACAAGTCGGCTTTCAATTATTACAAGGACTTGGCGGAAAAGGGTTATTACAACCGTGCCATTTCGGGCAATGTCAATCAGCGTATCGAGGTGGACTCTATCCGCTGCAACTTTGAGGTCTATCCCTACGAGGTAACGACCTACGCCCGTCAGTTCATCGTGCGACCGAGTAACATCACGGAGCGTAACCTGATTACGACCTGCACCTTGCAGAACTCCGTCCGCTCGGACAACAATCCGCAGGGCTTCCTCATGGAGCAGTTTATGGTGCGACAGAATCAAGACCTCCAAACCTATAAACGATAGCACGATGAAAAGAACAAGGGGATTTTCATTCGCACGGCACTATTTGAGGGCGCACTTGTGGCTTCGCCATCGGTGCGACAGGCTCACGGCAAAGCAGCGCAAGCTGATTGTATTCGGATTAAGTTTTGTCTATCTCGTCTGTTCTTTAGTGATGATAGCGCAGTTTTTCCTGCCGCACGATAAGGAGGAAAGACTACCTATCCCCAAGGGAACGATAATAGACAGCGACATCCATACAGATAGCGTATTTATACGACTTTATCAACAATATTCAACTAATAGTAATGAAAATGGATAATAAACAGAAAGAATATCTCAAGAAAGGACTGGTCTTCGGTGGGCTGGGATTGCTTTTCGCCCTCTCGATGTGGTTCATATTTGCCCCGTCGGGCAAGGAGAAGAGTGCGGCGCAGCAGGGACTGAACGACAGCATACCGCAGGCGACCACCGAACAGCTGACGGGCAACAAACTCAAAGCCTACGAATTGGGCGACAAGAGCCGTCAGGACGAACAGACACGCGAGGAGATGGGCAGGCTTTCGGATTACTTTGATAGTAATACCGCCCCCTCGGAAAGCGAGCGTGCGGAAACAGCCGCTTCGACGGCAAAGATTGAAAGCTCAATGCACCGCTATGAGGAGAACAACCGCCTGTTGAACTCTTTTTATGCACCCGATCCGCACGAGCAGGAGCGTGAGGCACTGCGCTCGGAGTTGGACAACCTCAAAAAGGAATTGGCATCAAAGAATGAGAATGAGGATGCGGAGGAGAAGCGACAGCTCGCTCTGATGGAAAAGAGTTACCAAATGGCGGCGAAGTATCTGCCACAATCTTCTTTAACTACCAATGCTGCCAACGCTTTTACACCCGCAAAGGAAAAGGGAGTTTTGGAAACATCGGCAACAAAACAAGTATCGGTAGCCGGTTCTCTTCCTGCAATGGAGGTATTGGCAGAACGTAAGCAGGTGGTGTCTTCGCTCGATCAGCCGATGACAGATGCCGACTTTGTTCAGCAATACGGCACGAAGCCACGCAATATGGGCTTTCATTCGCTCACGAGTGCGGTTGCTGCCGTGTCCCGCAACACGCTCAGCGTGGTGGTGGACAGGACAGCGACACTCAAGGAGGGCGATAATGTGGCGTTGCGCATGCTCGAAACTGCCCAAGTGCAGGGCTTGCGCATTCCCCGCCAAAGCCGACTCATTGCGAGGGCTAAGATTGAGGGCAACCGTCTGCACCTGCTCGTTAAGAGCATTGAAGTAAAGGGACGGATTATTGCCGTGAAGCTCTCGGCATACGACACCGACGGACAGGAGGGGGTATTCATTCCCGGTTCGGAGGACATCAACGCTCTCAAAGAGGTGGGAGCAAACATTGGAGGATCGATGGGAACTTCCTTCACCTTTGCTTCCTCTGCCAAAGACCAAATCATCTCGGAGGCGGCACGTGGGGTGATGCAGGGCGCAAGCCAGCTGCTCCAAAAGAAACTCCGCACCGTCAAGGTAACACTTAAAGGCGGCTACCGCATGTTCTTGGTTCAGTCAAAATAAGCATATCAATCAATAAAAATAGCAATAACAAAATAATAACAACAATGAAAAAATGGATTTTTTCGGCTGTCCTGCTTGCCACGATGGGAGCGTCAGCCACTGCACAGACAACGACTTCAACGCTCACGCCCGACCGTCCGCTCTCATCGGGAGAACTCTTTCAAGGTATGAGCAAGGCAATTCCGAATGGACGCATCGTCCTGCCTTACGGCTTGGAAGTTACTTTTGAAAAGACGGTGCATTTGATTTTTCCATCGGCTGTCCGCTATGTGGATTTGGGTTCACAGAACATCATCGCCGGCAAGGCGGAGGATGCGGAGAACGTGCTGCGTGTAAAGGCTGCCGTCAAGGACTTTGAGACGGAGACCAACATGAGCGTGATTTGCGAGGACGGCTCATTTTATGCTTTCAACGTGAAATATGCCGATGAGCCGGAGAAGCTGAGCGTGGAGATGAAGGACTTTCTGTCGCCCGTCGAGGGACGTTTGCCGAGCAACCGTGCGGACATCTATTTCAAGGAACTTGGGAACGAGTCGCCCGTACTTGTCAAACTGATGATGCAGACCATCTGTCAGAATGACAAACGCTATATCAAGCACATCGGGGTGCACCAGTTCGGTATGAAATTCCTGCTTAGGGGATTGTATGCGCACAATGGCTTGCTATATTTTCATACCCGAATAGGCAATATGACCAATATGCCGTACTCGGTGGACTTCGTTACGTTCAAGGTGGTGGATAAAAAGGTGGCGAAGCGCACCGCCATTCAGGAACAGGTGCTGCAACCACTCCGTGCCTATCATCAGGTGAACTACATCAAGGGAAGGCACACAGAAAGTTCGGTGTTCGCCTTGGAGCAGTTCTCGCTTTCAGAAGATAAGCAGCTTGAAGTGACGCTTTATGAGCATAATGGTGGACGAACGCTTACCTTCTATGTCGAGCCGCAAGATTTACTTTTGGCTCAGAAGATTGATAACCTAAAACTCAAATGGTAATGAAAAAGTGTCTTTTTCTTCTTATGTGTGCGGTGGCCATTGCGCTGCCCACACAGGCACAACGGCTGATTCCAAAGCAAAAAGGCTTGGAAATAGTAGGTAACGTGCCAATTATCAAAGGCGAGAAATTGTTTGCCAAAGACAATTTTGGCATAGGTATTTCGCTCACTCGCTATCTGAAGCGTGAGAATTATTCATTTCTTACGGTAGAATATGAGCAACAAAATATGCCGTATCGCAGCTATGATGTGAAACTCAAAGATGCCTTCGTGCATTTGGGTTATATGCAGCCTATTGTTTCTGACAATGGTAAAAATGTATTTGCCTATGCTGGAATATCCGCTTTGGGTGGCTATGAGGAACTTAACGAAGATAAGAAACTACTTCCCGATGGCGCAAAACTGCTCGATGGCTCTCACTTCGTCTATGGTGGAGCGGTGCATCTATCCATAGAATGTTTCTTATTGGACAATGTGCTGTTGCTACTCAAAGGACAGGGACGCATACTCTTTGGTACGGATGTTCATCATTTTCGCCCTGCTGTATCGGCAGGAATCAGGTTTAATCTATAAATGTAGGGAACAATGAAAAAGAAATTTTTTAATAGTATATGGGTAATGGGAGTGCTAACCCTTGCCGTGTTTTGTTTATCTGCTTGTGATAGGGAGTTGGATGTTCAGCAGTCTTACCCGTTCACTGTCGAGACGATGCCTGTCCAGAAGGACATCGTCAAGGGACAGACGGCAGAAATCAGGTGTACACTCAAACGTGAAGGCGACTTTGCCGACACTCGCTACACCATCAGATATTTCCAACCGGACGGGAAAGGAACGCTAAGAATGGACAATGGGACGGTATTCAAGCCCAACGACCGCTATCCGCTCACCAAGGATGTTTTCCGACTTTACTACACCTCACTCTCATCTGACCGCCAGACGATTGATGTATATGTGGAGGATAGTTTCGGCAGGGTTCAGCAGCTAACCTTTAGTTTTAACAACGAGCGGGAAGAGGGCAAGGACAAGCCTGCATCTTCACGCCACTAAGAACATAATGGATGCGAACGATACATTCTTTCATTTTACTTTGTGTATTCTGCCTGTTCTGTCAGCCGACCCTTGCTCAGCGGAGGGTGCGGTTGGCAGACTTGCCACCTTTTGAACGTGCGGTAGTCGTTGTAAAATACTTTGAGGGTATGCACAGCTGGAAGAATTATCCGTATGTTGGATATGGGCATCAGCTGCAACCAGGAGAGCGTTTCACAGCGGATATGACGGAATGGCAGGCAGACTCCCTGCTTCGTGCAGACCTTTGGAAATGCATTGAATGCTTCAAAGAATATGGCAAAGATGCCCTATTGCTTGCCGTCTTATCCTACAATGTTGGAGTAGGTCGGTTGTTGGGGTATGGCAAACATCCCAAGAGCAAATTACTCAAAAAAATAGAAGGTGGAGATAGGAGTATCTATCGAGAGTATGTTTCCTTCTGTCGATACAAAGGAAAGGTTTTGCGTGGGCTTGTCAAGCGAAGACAGGTGGAGTTTGCTCTATTCTTCATCTTGTAATTACTGAACACCTTTTTACCTAAAAACTCTTTAAATTTTATGGAAAAGCATTTATGGCATTGCAAAATTAAATATTTAATATTACTTTTGCAAACAAAAAGTATATATAATTACCAAACAATATGTATACGTCAACAAAATTGACAGAATATAGAAGTAAATATAATGTTTCGTGGGCTAAACAGTTGCCAGCCAACACTCCTCCTGAAGATGTCGTAGTTGCATACGACAATGAACCTTTATTTCGTCTAATTCAAGAAGATAGCGTCATGACAGAGGATGATTTAAAACCTCATACTGAGCTGTATCCACAGAAAAAATTTGGAAACAAACTATGGCAAGCATCTGGGTTATCTTCACTATGCACATTGGAAGATGCACGTTCTATGGCGAAACTTCCTTACTTGAAACATTTGCATGGAATTGCAGAAATAATAATGTGCCCAGAATATGGTGTAATGCTAAAAACTCCAAGTAATAACTGTGCAAATCATTATACTTGGTGGCATACAACTTTATTTGATTTAAACAAAGCTGAAATCCAATATAGAGAAATAACTCTTTAACCGAAAGCAATATGATTCAACTAAAATTTATAGAGGTTATTGTTTTCTATGAGATACCACAAGTTTTTGTAGCGACAGATATTTTTGGCGCAAATTATTTGTGCCTATTATATCCGTATGATGATGAAACGTGTTATAAATATCTCGCTGTAAGGATTAGTGAAAAACGTTTGAACTTATTTAAAGGTCAGAAAATAGATTTATTGTCTATATATAAAAAACCAGAAGATAATAGTTATCTTGATGTAATTGTAAGAGGTGCAAATGATATATTAGCCATACCCCTTGAATCTATTAAGGTACAGCCTTTTATGCTACCAGATGAAGGCTTTTTCTGTAATTATGAAGCAATTGATAATGAAGAATTAATTTCAGGTTCATTACAAAATGGTAAAATAATGTCTTGTATAGCATTTAGTGACATTGATAATTCTCATAGCATTGATATTAATGTATTAACAAATGCTTTAGACAGATACCAAGCTATGATACGTAACTGTCACATTAAAAGCTTTGGTAAACAACATGCCTCTGAAGCAAATATGAGAGCTTGTGCATTAAAGGCCGCATCTTTTGATGTACACTTTATTCTAAATGAAACATTTGATATGTTTGGTGAAGCATCAAGGATATCATCTACTTTACAGAAAATTGATGAAATATTTACAATAGACTCTGTAGATGGATTGAAAGAAAAAATTGAAGATTTACAGGGACATACATTAAGCAGTATGCGCTCTTTTTTGCAAGTCTTAGAAACTAATAAATTGTCTTTTAAACATAAATGGGTTACATCAACATTAGAAAAAAGTATCTCTGGTTCTACTATATCATTAAATGCAATTTCAAGAGTATATGATTATTTAAATGCACACATAGAATTAGAGGAAGTCATAACCGAATTTGTTGGTTATTTTGCTTCTGGTACAGTTCTATGTAATGGGAAATGGACTTTTATTTACGATAAAAAGAAAATAACAGGTACAACAGCTGAGGCTAATATCCTTAATGGAGTTACATTAGGGGAATTACATCAATATAAAATAAAATGTATTGAATATCAGAATGCAAATAATATATCTACAAAGCCAAAAACAACATATAAGCTTATAGAATGTACAAAAATATAAAAACAAAGGGGAAGATGGCACTTTGCCATCCCTCTCTTGCTCTTCTACCTCTTTATAAAGATCCTCAAGATCATCCTATAATTTAAGCTTTTGATAATTAGCGACTTTCTTTTGCTTCTTTTCTTTGGTCGCCTGCTCGTTCAAAGAAAAAGAAAAGAAGCCACGCATTTTTTTAAGGTTGCGTGGCTCATTGTGTTAGGGATTTTCGGTTGTTTCAATTATCCGCTCTTCGGGGTGGGTATCGAAAGCCCAATTGATTTGTTCATCGGGCAGTGTGCTGTGTATTCCTCTGCCCATCACCATTCCACAATCTTCAAGGATTTTCCGCTCGGCTTCCTCTCGGTCTGTGGCTACAACCTCAAACACACCTTCAAAAACGTATTGGGTGCGTACTCTGTAAACTTTCCTTTCCATATTTTCAAAACTCAGCGATTAGTAATCTGTGTTCCATTGGTTCACCATTCGATAGCCAACGGTGGGTTAGCCAAAAATGATGTGCGCCGTAACCATAGACAAAAAACTTGTCAAGTTCCGTTTCTTGGGAGATTTGAAGGAGTGCGGTCTGCAACTCCTCCTTGTTCTCGGCTATGCTTATGGCATTGATAACTCTCACGATGATGTTGGGTATTTCATCTGCCCACGAGTTGTTGAGAGCTTTGCTCGAAAAATTATGAATAATGCCTTCTACTTGTACTTTCATATTGTTGTCGTTTATAGGTTGATGTTTTTATTTACTCTCTGCAAATAAGGGCGCAGTCCTCTACCTCGGTGGGTAGTCCAAAGGCTGGAACGTGGGTAAAATAAGGTTGCATATTCCCCTCTATGTCTGTGTGGGGCGATATAACCTCCGCTTTGGTGTCCTTACTCCATTGGTCTGCGAGTGCGATTTCTTCGTCTGTCAGTCCTGTACTATCTCCATTGATAAGGTAGCCTAAACTCCACGTTGGAATTTTCTCTATAGTCTTGTATGTCGCCATAATCGTTGTTATTATAGGATTGTTATGCGGTTGCTCTCTGTGCTATCATTCTCATATTCTTCTGCATCAAGGCGAGTATCTGCTCGTGGTACTCGGTGTTCTTGTTGCACACTCCACGACTTTGTACCACTTTCATCGTTTCCAATGATACCTCGATGGTTTCGATGCGCTCTCCGTCCTTTGTGGCAGAGAAGATAAGCGACTGCGGTTTGCTGTAATAGCGTGCGTCATATACGCAATGGTGCATTGCCGTGCCTTCCTCCAAATGCTCCTGCACACTCTCCAAAACGTGGATACGGATAATGCCGTCAGTAAACTCTATGCCAAAGAATTTTGCTTTGAGTTGCTTGTACTCTTGTTCGGCTTCTATTGCTTCCTTACGCTTCTTGATAATGTTCTCACGCTCTTTCATCGCTCTGCTCTTGGCTTGGTAATGGTCGTGCGCTGCTCTTAGGTCGGTGGGGCAAACATACTTGGCATTGTGAATATCCTTGCCTAATTGATTGAGCATATCCACCATATCACACCATAGACTTCCGTCCTCTATATGGTAGCCGTTTCGCAAACAGATGCGGATAGATGCCCAATAGCTATCAATGCTTCTTCGACCATTGTGCATGAAGAATTTGAGTAGCGGGATTTGCCCCGACTTCAACAAGGTTTCCACACGGCTATCGGAAAGCAGTGCCGGTATAAGTTCAGTAGGCACTATATTGTGGAAGTTTCCCTCAAAACCATTTCTGCGGAGTGTGTCCGTAACCTTGAACTTGGGATATATCGGTGAGTACGATATATAGCGGTAGGCTTCGTTGTCGTTGCGTACTGCCATTGGCGAACAGAAAGAAAAGGTGTCAATGTATCTGCCTAATGTTCGTTGAACAGCAATAATCGTTTTTCTTCCTTGTGCGTTCCACCAATACTGACCGATTTCAAAGGTATATGAAGATGCCTTGCAACCTTTCTCCATTTCCACAGAAAGGAGGAACATTCTTAGTATTTGGTATTCTCCGTAAGTGGTAAGTATCGTGAAATATTGCTTTTGTCTTATCTTGCGTTGAAAGGTTTCCTTGACCTGCAACCTTGCCCCGCAATGGGGGCAGGTGCAAGTGTCCGTAGGCTTTTCTATTGTCCAACTATGCCCACAATCCATACACGTTGTGCGACCTTTGGGCAGTCGGTAGGCGAAATGGTCTATACATTCACGGAATGCCCATTTGCTCTGTGTCTTGGTTATCGGGCGAAGGTGCTTACTCTCGGCAAGGACTGCCTTCTCATATTTGTTTCTTGGTTTCATAGGCTTAAAAATCAAATAGTGACGGTTGTGTTTGGGGTGCTGCGCTTTCGGTTTTCTTCACTCGTGCGTTACGGCTCTGTATCTTGGCGAGTTCCTCACGTTGGTACTGCTTGATGGCTTCTTGCCTTGCTTCGGCTTTCTCCTCCTCTGTGAGTTCCACAATATGATTTACTGCCACTCTGCAAGTGATTTCCTTTTCTACTTCAATTTCATCCTCGTCATAGTAGTGTACTGCCATTGAGTAGATTTCATCGTCCTCAAATCCATTGCAGCCACTCGTCTGCACTTGGTTCAAGATGTAGGTTACACATTCCTCGATGCTCTTGTTAGGCTTCATCAAGTTGGGTGCAAACAAAGAGTCTGTCGCTGCACGTTGGTTCAGATACTCGGCTATTGCTCTCGTAAAATGTTCTGTTCCTTTCATATCGCTTAGTATTTAGGGATTTCTACAATTTGGTTTATCTGTCCGCAAAGGAAACTTCTTAGGCTGGTGCGGTCGGGTGCATAATACTCTGACCAATGTCCGTATTGATTGACCAAATACTTCTTCAATACGTCCATAAAGTCAAACCGATAACCCATAAGGGGTACGGCTGTACGGAAGTAGGTGTTAGTGTTCACCGCTTCGGCAAGCCAATTCTTTTCCTCACGGCTCATTCGCTCCCCACGATTGAGTTTCACACGCAATAAATAAACCTTGCTGTGGCTCAAAGTTTCCAAAGGCTCAACATCCCACTGCACAAACTTAGTTGCCACCAAACGCTCACTTTCATCAACCACCGAACTTATGCGGTAATGAGAGGAGGAGCTATATCCTTTTTCTTTCATCGAAGATGTGATATTTACTTTCTGCTGTTCCATAATGACATTTTTTTTATGCGTCCAAAGATCGGAGTATGCTGATTCCTTTTTGTAGCAAGAACAAGGTAGGGGGCGCAGCCGGCACAAGGTTTTGTAGGAAAATACTACCCGGAATGAAATGTAGGTGTGGAGATTTTCCGTACAAACCAAAGGCACAGACCTTGTGCAAGCCGTAGCCCCTTACTACCTTTGCGAATAAAAAGAAATCAGCACCGACTTATGGCACATCAAAGTGGAATAGATGGACTTAAGAAGCGAAAGTGCAACGCCTGTATGGAAAACGAAAAAGGTGGCTACCTCACGTTGAGATAACCACCCATAAAGAAGAATGAATCGAAGAATATCTTTCCTTGTGCCTTAGAGTACACAGAGCAGGATTGCCAAGATGACGGCAAGCCAGAACAGCCAACGCAGGATTGTAAAGGTTACTTGAAGAATAACTTTGACAATGAAGCGTAGTATCAGGAAACCGAGAATAATCGAAACGGCGGTTACGACTTGCGGCGTAACTATCTTCGAGATGAGGTAAATCGCACCGATAACGATGGAAAGCAGAACGGCGAGTTCGATGAAGCGTGTCCAACCAAAGCGGCGGACTTGCTTGGAAGAAGTCGGCGGCTGCCTGTTCTTATCGGTTTTGTTCGATGCGTCTGCCTTGATGAAGGCAGGTGTGTGAATGTCTTGATTCATGATGATTGTATTATTCATAATCGAGGCTTTTAATAGTTTCAAGAGCGATAACAAGATGCGCACACAACACAAAGACAAGTGTTTGCAAAACTCTTGACGTGTGGAGTGGAGCGTTTATCTTGGCTCTTGACACTACAAAAGCCCCCGATGGTGAAGTATCAAACCATGTTCTCACCGCCTATCGTTGGCAGACCATTGATCTCAATGAGCAGCACGATTGTACCGGTCAGTTCGGTGTACAGTTTGTCGTATTCTGTACCTGCCGTAAAGTCGTCCGTGAGTTCGTACTTGGCAAATACCGCTTGAATTGCCTTGTTGTTCAGTAAAATTAGTGCTAACCTTTCGGGAAGCGGACTTGGCAGTTCCTTCTCAAACTCCTGCTCCAGTACGGAAACAAGGGTATCATACTTTGAGAAGTGTAGGTCGTGGTACAGCACCTCGCTTGCCATCACCTCTGCTTCGGGATGTGAGAAACCTTGCGCCACGGCATCGCAGTAAGCCGTCAATGCCTCGTCTGCGCGAGCGTTTATAAACGCATTGTCATTCTCTCTCTCAGGGAAATGCTCTCCGAGATACGCTTCCAACTTCAGACGGAAGTAGGAAAGTTCTTTCTTTGTCGTTGTCATAAATTCAAAATTTTAGGGTTATATACATTATTTTTGGGAAATGCCTAATGCCGTATTGAAAGTACCCAACTTGTCAGCCAGCTCATCCATATCGTGTTCTATCTTCTTATTGGTAATACGGGCGTAGATTTGCGTTGTCTTGATGTTGGTGTGTCCTAACATCTTACTTACGGATTCGATGGGAACTCCCTTGGATAGGGACATCGTGGCAAATGTGTGCCGGGCGAGGTGGAAGGTCAGGTTCTTTTTGATACCGCAAATATCGGCAATTTCCTTCAGATAACTGTTCAGTTTTTGATTCGTCAGCATGGGGAAAATTTTGCCGTCACGATAGGTCTTGCCACTATATTTTGCAATGATGCTCTTGGGTATATCGAGTAAAAGAACGTTGGTCTCCACGCTCGTCTTCTGCCGCTTGGTCATTATCCACTGCTTGCCGTTGAGCGTGACGATGTTTTCCGGAGCGAGGTTGTACACGTCTATGTACGCAAGTCCCGTGAAGCATGAGAACACGAACACGTCCCTTACAAGTTCCAAACGACCGATGCCGAAATCCTTGTTCGCAATTTTAAGGATTTCCTCGTCTGTGAGGAATCCACGATTGACCGGTTCCATGTGAAAACGGATGTTGAGGAACGGATCATGGTGCAGGACACCAAGTTTCCTGCCCAGAATGGTAATCGTCTTGAAGGTTTTCATCATCCTCGTGGCGGTGTTGGGATTCTGTCCGACAACCGTTCGAAGATAAATGTCGAAGTCGTGTATCACGATATAGCCGAGTTCGGACAGGCGGATGTCAGACCGACCGTATTTATCACGAAGGAAATTTGAGAAGTGTTTCTTGCAGACGTTGTATTTCTGTAAGGTTGCAGCTTCGACCGACACGCCTACCTGCCGTGCAACGTCACTGTTGTGCTTGTTGAAGAGGCTCATTAGGGTGTCCACATCCTCCTTCTTACCAAGATACTCCGACTTGATACGCTCCAAGGACACCTCGTCCGTCATCTCGACTTTCTTGAAGATGGTCTGGAGTCCGCTCTGAATGTTGTCAAGTTCGAGGTTGGTGGAAAGTGCTTCAGTTGTCCTTCCCTTCAATCGTTCCTTCTCCCTGTCCCATTGGGACTGTTGGACAGCAATGCCCGTCGAGCCGATGGAAAGGCGTTCGTTGTTGAGATAGATTCTCAGCATGACAGGGGTCTTGCCCTCCTTGTTCACATAATTGCTTCTGAGATAGAAGACTGCTCTGAAAATTGCTTTCATACATTTTACTGCTTTTAGTTGTAGCCTGAACAGAAGTCTTGTCCTAACACCTGCCATCTGTAGCCGTAGCTTGTCGGACACATTGTTGCCCGAAGTGGTGTATGGTAACAAAAACACCTCTGTAATCACGCTGCAAAGTTCAACATATTTGTTTGAATAGCAATAATTTACGCATACTCCTTATGTACTCTGTATGTACTCTTGGCTACATTTTTATTTTGCCTTGAAAATGTGTAGCCTGATTGTAGCCTTTTTAGAGCATTTTGGGAGTTTCTGCCCCCTCCGTGCATACTCTGAAATTTGGGATGGGTATAAAAGAAAAGTATCATAACTACTTGTAGCTATGATACTTACGATTTTCTTAGGTTTCCCTCTGATGTTTATTTCAGAGTACCTAAAGCGGAGAGAGAGGGATTCGAACCCCCGGCACCTCTCAGTGCGACGGTTTTCAAGACCGTTGTAATCGACCACTCTACCATCTCTCCTTCACATGATTATGTGACTTTAATTGTAAAGCGAGTGCAAAGGTAAATGTTTTCATAGAAACAAAAGAATAAATACAGAAAAGAATTGATATATTAATATTTGTTAACATTTGAGCGTGGGTATTGGAATTGAACACTAAGTGTAAAGCTTATTTTTTGTGATTAGACAGTTTCTTAGTTTGAAAACTCGTTTCTTTTTGGTGTATATTCAGATTTTATATCTGTTGTATATTTAATATTCATATGAGGATGTCAGTTATTCTCCGTTATAGGGGAGTAGGGTGTCGGGGATAAAGTCGAATGCTTACTTTCCGACACACAAACCTTGTTCTTACATTTTGTCATTGATACTGAACAAACACAACAAGACTTCTTTTACTGCTATTAAGCCTTATTTGAGGTTGAATGCCACACCATGCACTTACAGCTGAATATCAGTTTTCTACATCTAAGTAGTTAAATAAGGTTAATAAACAAAAGGTTTATAGTACTATGCTTTGCAAGGTACTTGTATTTTACATACATTTGCATCATCAACTATAAATTGATGATTATGAATGTAGACAATGTGAAATCGCAAATGCGCAAGGGAATGTTGGAATACTGCATTCTGTTGTTGCTGGAAAAACAGGCAGCCTACACGTCTGACATCATTCAGCGGCTCAAGGAGGCCGAACTGTTGGTGGTGGAGGGAACGCTGTATCCGCTGCTTACACGACTGAAAAACGATCGCTTGCTGAGTTATAACTGGCAGGAAAGTACGCAGGGGCCTCCTCGAAAATACTATATGCTCACCGACAAAGGGGCAGTCTTTCTCCGCGAATTGGACAAGGCGTGGGGAGAGATTGCCGCCACCGTCAATTTTCTGAAACAATCTAAATAAGTTATTCATTATTAACCAGTCATTATGAAAAAAAATATTACCATCAATATGTTAGGCAGGCTTTACGCCATTGATGAAGACGCCTACGGACTGTTGCAACAATATATCGACACTTTGCGCAGCTATTTTGCGCATAAGCCCGATGGAAAAGAGATTGCCGACGACATTGAGGCTCGTATTGCTGAACTGTTTGACGACCTTAAGGCACAGGGAGTTGAGGCTATCAACATTCAGCACGTGCAGGACATCATTACGCGAATCGGAGATCCCAAAGAGATGGATGAGGATGAGCCGAACGACGAGGAGACGGTAGAGCAAGATGCGGAACAGTCGGAGGAAAAGAGTACGGTCAACCGACTGAAGGAAGAAGTTGTTGCTTATTTTGATCGATTGAGAAAATCGGGCAAACGCCTTTATCGCGACCCCTCCGATAAAAAGATCACTGGACTGCTGGCTGGATGCGCCCGCTACTTTGGTGGCGACCCTTTGTGGTGGCGGTTAGCTTGTGTGCTGCTTGTCTTTATCACTTTCAATACGTCTTTGTCTTCTGGTATGTTCTTCCACGTAACGCCGTTCACGTGGACACCGCTTTGGCTCGTGCTCATCTATTTCATGATTTCGATCATCACACCTGTGGCACAAAATCCCGAAGACCGACTGAAAATGAAAGGAAAGGATGTGACGCCACAAAGCTTGGCGCAGGAAGTGACCGAAGAACACGTACAGGCAGATATTCCCCAATCTCGGCAGAGTGGGGCGATAGGATGCGTAGGAGGTTTTTTCAAAATTATCCTGCTGCTGATGAAGGGCTTCTTAATTCTTGTCTGCATTTTTGCCGGATTGGGATTGGTTACTTTATTGGCAGCCCTCATTGTGTTGCTGACCATGCCCGATCTGTTTGGCGACATTGAATTTGCGACGCTCTATTCAAGTGCGGTTAGTCCAACATTAAGTGTGGTATGTGTTGTCAGTATGGCAGGTGTGCTTTTCATTCCCCTTTATTGCGGCATCCACTCAATACTTAGCAACACCAAGAAACTCCTACCGATGGGTACTCCGCAACGCTTGATGTGGGTGGGCGTATGGACTGCGAGCCTCATAGTGGCGATTATCAGTGGCATCGCCATTGGTGCAAGAATTTCCATTGCCGAAGAGAAACAGGGTGATATGAGGCGCGAGGCGTACATCAAGGCGAACACCCACAATGGCGTATTCATCAACGAAACCGATTGGGATTTCCTGAATCAAGGCGGATGGTATCTGCTGGTTGCTCCGACAGATCGTGAGGACCATTACACCTCAAATGGAGAATATTACACTGGCAACCAGAATGTACGGTATTTGGACGGTTACTCAGACTGGGGACTGAACTATCAAGTGGAGCGTGAGAAAACCGATGTTGCCCCCGGCACATACACCTTGAGTGCCGTCGCTCGTACCAATGGCAAGGGCGCCTATGTATATGCCATTGCCGATGGACGCAAATATATGGTGGAGATACCAGCCAATGGCAATACAGCTGGGAATATCTGGATAGAGGCGAAACGCAGGTTGAGCGTTACGGACTCGCTCTCATCAAATCCAGACGAGACTTATTATCAGAATATCGTTGAGGCTAACGACGGCAATGGATACGGATGGAACCGCATAGAGATCAAGAATATACGCAGCACCAAAGGCTCCGTTCGCTACGGTGTTTCCACCAAATCAAGCTTCACAGGCTCCACTTTCGCAGGGCAATGGGTATCAGCCGCAGACTTCAACCTGAAATAAACAGGGCAATCAAGTTCGTTTTTACGAACAACAGTGTGGATGTTAGTGTGAAAGATGGCTTATATTGACAATTTACTCAGAGTTGATGAAGAATCATGATTTTTAGGTATTGTATTATTTTTATTCATTTAATACTTTTGTAAAATAATTTAGCGTTCATCAAATACATTAAAATGAATCGCTTAATATAGTATTTACAAATATTATTTCACATGAAGAAAAAAAATTACTTAATTCTTAGTATGATTATTACGACGTATGCATTTGGTAATGCCAAAGAGCATATTAAGACAGATTCAACGTATCTTTTAAAGGAAGTCGTTATAAACACTACACGTATCCCTGAAATAAAGTCTAATGCTGCTGCAACAGTAACAATTATAGATCAAAAGCAAATTGCAGCAATGAGTAAAGCTGAACCTGATTTATCTCACCTTTTAGGTTTACTCACTCCAAGCATGGCGTTAGCAAGCAATACAACAAGTTCACGCGCACAAACTCTTCGAGGCAGGGGCGCTCTCATATTAATAGACGGGATTCCACAATCCACTCCATTAAGATCTACAGACCGAGATATACGCTCTATAGATGTTTCTGCTATTGATCACATTGAAATTGTAAAGGGTTCGACTGCATTATACGGAAATGGTGCTATCGGTGGTGTGATAAACATTATCACAAAAAAGAATACAAAGAACAAAAAGATTGCCGGTGAGTCTTCTCTCTCAGGTTCAACTTATAATTTCTATCATGGAACACAAGGAATGGGCTATCGTGTTAACCAACAACTTTATGGTTCTATAGATAAGTTAAACTATCTTGTTAGTGGTTCTTTTGTAAAAACAGGTAGTAGTATTGATGGTTCTGGTGAATATATCTCTCCACGCTATGGATTAGGTGATACTTATACGTCAAATGCTCTTATTAAATTAGGCTACGCATTATCAGCCAAAAATAAAATAGAATTTATGTATAATTTCTATCGGAGCTTGCAGCATACTACTCTTGTTCAGCAAAAAGGAGAATATCTAAAGAGTCCAGCTATAGGTATCTTCGGTGAAAAAGACCCACAGGCTGTCGATGAAGGTACACCTTATAACCATAATGCGTATCTAAAATTTTCCTCTCGTAAATTATTTTCAAATACAGATTTTGAAGCGTCTATATATGGTACAAGTTTATACACAATATTTGATTTCAGAAAACATAACCCGAAAAAACCGCGCTGGGAAGAAAAAAGTGGACAAGCTACCATCAAAGATCAAAAGATTGGTTTCCGTTCTCAATTTAATACATTCTTGTCAATATCTGACAATCTCTTCACTCGTCTTACTTATGGATATGATTATCTTTTAGATAAAACCTCTCAGCCACTTGTAGATGGACGTTATTGGGTTCCTAAACTTCAGAGTAGTAATCATGCTCCATTCTTGCAAACAAAGACAACTCTTTGGGAATGTCTTAATGTAAAATTAGGAGGACGTTATGACGTTATAGATGTCAATGTACCTGATTATGATATATTGCGTACAAAACTCAGCAGTCCTGAAGTACATGTTAAGGGAGGAAAACTAAAATATGATAATTTCTCATTTAATGCAGGTATATCTTTCAATAAGTTGTCGATATTTCAACCTTTCGTTGCTTTTTCGCAAGGTTTTTCTATTTTTGATTTAGGGCGGACGCTGCGTGCAGCTAAAGAAGACGTTTTATCCAAGATTATTACTGAGCCAGTAAAGACAAATAACTTTGAATTAGGTGTATACTCTGATATCAATCATAGGTTACAGCTAAATGGATCTGTTTTTTATACTTATTCAAAGTTGGGAAGCGACCTTAAAATTGATGAAGCTGGTTTTTGGGTAGTCAACCGTACACCTCAAAAGGTATATGGAATGGAATTGAATGCAGATGCGCAAATATTAAACAACTTAAAAGCAGGTGCCAATTTCACATGGTTTGAGGGGAAGCTCAAGTCTACTTCAGACAAATGGGATACCTATATGTCTAACATATCTATCCCTGCAGCCAAGTTTGCTATGTATTTTGATTATGCTCCTATTAAGAATATGTATATGCAGCTACATTACGTTCATACAGGAGACCGTAACCGCTTTGACACCACAGGTAAAGGTGTATATAATGAGGGAGAAGGAAAAGTTAGTAGTATAAATTTACTCAACTTTTCAACAGGAATAAGTTTAAAGGATTGGGAACTTAATTTAGGTATCTCAAACTTGCTTAATAATACTTATTATACGCCAGCTTCTATGTTGATGGCAAGAGATGCAGAGTATGCGCATGCTGATGGACGTAAGATAACATTAACTGCTACATTTAAGTATTAGAAACTGAGGTCAAATGATGACCAGCATTAAATATATATTGGGAGTTCTACAACAATGTTCTCAAATAACATGTTCAAAAAGTTCATTTTTTGATACAAATTAGAGGAATATAATTCATAAGAATTTCGTACTGATAATATTATAATAATGAGTCAAGATGGAGCGTCAATACTCCATTGCAATAAGTACGAATCTATAATATTGAAACAAACCCTCTCTTAAAAGATAGAAAGAGCCATATCAACACTCGAAAACAGAGTTTGATATGGCTTTCTTAATATGCTCGTAAGAATCCAGTATTAGTTGTCTTAGTGTGGGTTAGCTATTGAAACTCGTGTGGAATGATGATACATTTAGCTTTGTTTTTATAGCCACATGAAAATCAAAAATAATCACTGATAAAAGTTGACCAAGTGAGCAGGTTTTGCAACTTTATAAAAAACAAATAATTAGGTTCTGCTAATTAAATTTAACTATCTGACAATTAACTATTTACGTTGTATAAAATTTGGTCAATTCGCCCAAAATGACTACCTTAGGATGTTAAAACATTCAAGAATCGAGATGAAATACTACTCACAATATCGCAGTCACGACCTGTTTGAACTTCAGGAGTCACTTTTGGGATTGAGCAAATCCAACCGTTGGGTCAAGCTGGCCGACCACCTTCCCTGGGACAGGATAGAGAAGGAATAAAACAAACGTCTGAGGAACAGTCATAATGGTGTCGACAACAAGCCCGCCCGCATGGTGGTGGGAGCGCTAATCGTGAAGCATGTGGAAAAACTGAGCGATGAGAACACCATCCAAGCCATTCAGGAGAACCCCTACATGCAGTATCTGCTTGGGCTTGAGAAGTTTACGGAAAAGCCGGTATTCGTTCCAGAGTTGTTCGTCCTTGTCCGCAAGCGACTCGACCATGACTTCTTCAACATGCTGCCCCTGATGCTGGCGGAAACAGACGGGAGCAAGCCGAAGAAGGAACATACCGACGAGACCTATTATTAGAATATCGTTGAGGCTAACGACGGTAAGGGTTATGGATGGAACCGCATAGAAATCAAGGGTATACGCAGCACCAAAGGTACCGTTCGCTACGGTGTTTCCACCAAATCAAGCTTCACAGGCTCCACTTTCGCAGGGCAATGGGTATCGGCAACCGACTTCAACTTGAAATAGACAGGGCAATCAAGTTTGTTTTTACGAGCAACAGTGTGAAAGTCGGCGATTATTGGCTGCTTACGATTCTTTTAATATTGATGAAAAACGGTGGAAGGACTAGTTAAATCCAATCTCCACCGTTTTTAGCAATGCGTGCTTTATCTTATTTCATTTATAATATCAAGAAGTGTGTCGTAATCCGTCACCTGTTCATACCTTACGTCCGTGTCCTTAACATTATTATAAAGTTTTATGGCACACTTAATCTTAGAGCTTTCTATTGGCGAAATATTCATCGATCCCATCGCTCCCTTTGTTTCTGCAATGAAGTATATGTGCTTAACTCCCATACCATCATAAAAGGCTATTGCCCAGTCGGGTGCATAATTCCCTACAGGAGTAGGAATTTTGAAGCTACGTGGAAGTCTGGCATATACGCATACCTCCTTTGCTTCGTCTAAATGTTGCGCAAACTTTCTTTCACCGTCAGAGTCACAGAAAACATAATCGAGAATGCACTTCTTTGCGTTATACACCCTATCAATCGATGCCTTATGTTTATCTCTCGTGAAGATGTTTGAGTCGAAAGTGTTTTCGGTACGGCTATAGGATATGTCTTGAATAATCATTGTCGCCTTCTGTTCCTTGATGATGCGAACAACATTGCGGATAAACTCTTCTGGATTATTTCTGAACAGTCGCTGCTTCACTGGTTGAATACCTTTCAGGATACGTACAACTGTACGACGTGTGAGTGTAGCGTCACGGACGATTTCTCCCACAAGGTCATACTCCACAGTTGAAGTACTGATGTCTGTGAGCGAATTACGCTCAGACTCCTTTACTCCGTTAAACTCCAATTCATCATCACTCTGTTCGCCTGTAGTTACAATATAGCGAAGTTGGGTCACGGTCAGCTCCTCATCAATGGCTTTAATCACATTCCTAATGAGTTCCTCGCTGTCGTAATGAACAGTGTAAACGTATCGGTGATTGATTTCGTTCCAAAGTGCCTTAAACTCTTCTTTGCTTGCATTATCATTCAGCTTACTGTTCTCTACCTCTGCCGACTTATTGCCATCTTCAACCATACCTGCAAGAACTGAAGGATCAAAGATGCCTTGAATGAGCTTGTGAATATCCGCTTCCATCGAACGCAACTTCTTACTTATTGGTTCCAGAGTCCCATCGGCTAACGCCTGACGATATTGCTGTGTTATATTTTCCTCCTTATCTACATAGTCGTTGTCATACAGATACGCCACGATACTTGCTGCCTCCTGCGTTGTGATTTGATGTTTCTCACCATCCACAGTAACAGTAAACTGTGCAAAGTATTCTGCTGTTGCCTTTGTAGGACGTTCACGCAGTGCCTCCTTTGTTTCTTTCTGCAACGCATCCACAAACTGCTCGTAATTCTCGTTGGCAATGACGGTGAGCTTGTTAATTTCATGCACTGCATCCCCCAAGTGTTCATAGTCCATGCGGTTACCCCTCTCATCTACACAGATACGAAGCCCACGACCCACTTCTTGTCGCTTGCGAATCCCACTCTGTGTGTGTCGAAGTGTGCAGATTTGAAATACATTTGGATTGTCCCAGCCCTCACTCAATGCCGAGTGGGAGAAAATAAACCGTGTAGGCTCGTCAAAGGATAGCAGTCGCTCTTTATTTTTCAAGATAAGGTCGTAGGCTGATATGTCGCTCGAATAGTTTTCCCCTCGTTTCAGCTTAGAGTTGATGCTATGCCCTTTCTTATCTACAGAGAAATAACCATTGTGTACTTGCTTTGCCGAGAACTGACGCAAGTATTTTTGATAATCATCATCAAAGGCGGAAAGGTTGGCATTTAAGAAATTCGTATATTCTTCTTCAAACACGTTCCAAAGTCTTTGTGGCACAGTGTTGCCCTCTTCATCGTAAGTCTTATAGTTGCTCACCTCGTCAATAAAGAACAGCGACAATGTCTTAATGCCCTGACGGAAAAGCATCTCCTCCTTGGCAAAATGCGATTTGATGGTTTCGCGTATCTGCACTCGCTGGAGGGTCTCCTCACTCACGTCGCCCATCACATCGCCTTTATGCAAATGTTCACCGTTCTGAAAAACTACCTTGTTCTGCTCTGGTATGATGTCGGTAATCACCATGTTGCGATATTCCTCCAAACCCTTGGAAGAAGTGTAAAGATTGTCATGCTGATTGAAGAGCAATGTGCGCCTACGTATTCCCGTTTTACCTTTCATATCAATCTCAAGCCTCACCTGTGGCGCACGGTTCTTTGACAGCGCAATACTGTCAAAGTAAATATAGCACGAGGTGCCTTGCAGATTTTGCAGGGTGATGCCTTTCACCTGAATCTTCTTCACCAGTTTCTGCTGGTAAGCATCCAGTGCGTCCAAGGCATAAATACAGTTGTGCGAAGTCTTATGTGTAGCCGAGTAGTTGAGCACAAAGAGCGGACGGAAGTTGCGAAGTGCTTTCTGTGTGGCAGCTCCTTCCATTTTCTGCGGCTCGTCCATGATGATGATGGGGCGGTTGGCTGCAATCACATCTATTGGTCGGCGCGAGTTAAAATCGTCTCTTATGCTGTATATGATACGGGCTTCTTTGTTTCTCGCCCCCTCTTTCAAAGATGTGTTGAAGGCTTGCGTGTTGATAATCATCACGTTGATGTTGGCGTCACTGCTGTAGCTGTCT
Source organism: Prevotella sp. TCVGH (assembly GCF_023522295.1). Taxonomy (NCBI): domain Bacteria; kingdom Pseudomonadati; phylum Bacteroidota; class Bacteroidia; order Bacteroidales; family Prevotellaceae; genus Prevotella; species Prevotella sp. TCVGH. The sequence goes on from NZ_QFFX01000016.1 coordinate 48,865, forward strand.
ATCTTTTGCAGATTGCTACTGTCATAAATGAAATAACGAGCCTTCTTACCATATTGCTCCATGAAATGATCTTCGAGCATGGCAAAACTTTTTGCCACTCCTTCACGAATGGCGATACTGGGCACCACAACAATAAATTTGGTCCACCCGTAGCGTTTGTTCAGCTCAAACATCGTCTTGATGTAAACGTAAGTCTTTCCCGTTCCCGTTTCCATTTCTATGTCGAGTGAGCAAGCCCCTAACCCGTGGGTTGCCACTAAGTCGTTGCTACGAGGAATGTTGCCCAATCCTTGTATGCGATGAATATTATCTAACAGTTGGCTTCTATCCAGCTCAACCTCATTGTTGCGAAAACCGATATAATCTTCTTCGTATGTAATTTTCCCTTGTGTCTTTCCCAAGTCACGGCGATATTTCGCTTCTTGCTTTGAGGGCTGACCGCTAAACACCTCCACTGTCTGCTCTACGGCATCGGTTTGGTACTGTTGTATCTTAAACTTAAACTTCATCCTTTTAATCTTTATTTGCCTGTTGCTGACGAAAGATTTCCTTCTGAATCTCTATCTCGCGTGCCAATTCCTCCTTAGAGGGAAGATAGGTAAGATATTTTGCTTGAAATATTTGGTCGCTGCCATGCAGTACGCTATACCTTGCCATATCGTTGCTGGTATCTGAGCAGAGTAATAATCCAATGGTGGGGTTGTCCCCCTCTGTTCGTTTCAGAGCATCATACATACGGATATACATATCCATCTGCCCAACATCTTGATGCGAGATCTGCGTGGTTTTGAGATCAACAAGGAAAAAACACTTTAAAATATAATTGTAGAAGACAAGGTCAATATAGAAGTCGCCCATGTCCGTGCGTATGTGCTGTTGTCTTCCTACGAAGGCAAATCCTTTACCCATTTCCATGATAAACTTCTGCAAATGGTTGATGATGCTGCCTTCCAGTTCAGACTCTGTAAAGTCTGCATCCGACTGCAAGCCAAGGAATTCTGCCACTACAGGATTTTTGATAAATTCCAACTTGTCTTGTTGCATAGGAGCTGTGAGCTTGTGCATCTCGTCAACAACCTTATCTTTATGTGCAGATTGGAGTAGGCGGTTATAATATTGTGAGACAATATTACGATGCAAGGTGCGTGTGCTCCACATCTCCCTCAATGCCTCTTGTTCATACCACCCACGTACAATAGGATCTTCCACCCTTATTAATTCTCGATAATGCGTCCATGGCAGGATTTTTCTGCTCAGCGGAAATGAATCTTTAGATTTTGTACGCACTGCGTTCACAATCTCAGATTGCCCACTCACGGTGTTGATGTTTTCTAATTGTTGACGCACTGCGTCTACTTTCGCTGATTGTTGACTCACTGCGTCAACAATCTGTGGAAAACAACGATAGAACTTCAAATAATTATACAAAGAAACACGTTCAAACCCTTTGCCATACGCATGAGTTAGTTCTTTAGCAAGTGTAGCTATTACCTGTTTTCCATATTCGGCTCTCTCTTCTCCATCAAGTTTCTCACGTGCAATGCGTTCACCAAGCATCCAATTGCGGAGTGTGAGCGAAACATTGACAGCACGGTATGCTTGTTCACGGGCGTCCTCTATAATCGAACAGATGTCAGAATATAGCGAGCTGAAACCTGAAATCTGGTTGGTGTCTTTTGTTATGCTATTCATTGCTGATTTTACTAAAATGGTAATTCAAATGCATTCATTTCTTCCATTATATATTTTATCTTTCCTTGCAATGGAGGTATACCTTCCACCTGAATCTGTGATTGTGGAATGGCATAATATGACATTAAAGCCGCTTTTATTTGGGTAGAATCTGCAAATTCAGATGTGAATCTGCTTATGAAAGTAGAACTAATATTTTGTCCATTACATTTCAAACTAACTGTATTGCCTTGCTCATTAAAATCAAAACAGAATAGATATTTTTCTTGTCCACCAACTTTAGGAACAAAACGTGATGTAACCTTTGATAATTGCTCATTTATAAAATCAAATGGACTTTTCCAATGAAATTTTTGAATGTTTTTAAAAATATCCTCAAAGAAAGAGGCCTTGAAGCTCCTTGGTCTTATTTTTCGTAGAGAATCAAAGAATACTTCATATAAAATTCCATCAATTAAAGCAACCTGAAAGTCCTTTGGCCAGTTTTGAATGCTGTGATATAAGTTTTCAATAAAAAATATGGCACTTCCTGATGATCCTTCTGCACTTTGGAGAATATTTCTGCCAAGGACAAAAACAGAATCCTTATCACCTTCATTCGTTTCTTCTGGGAAAGTCCATTTAAGTAGCTTATCTATAGCGGGGTTTTGGATATACCAGTTGTGACTTTTTAAGTTTGTTATAAAATCATCCATACAGCCGTGCTTCAACGATGTATCATACTGGGAATCCATTAGTGCAACACCTGAATATAGAGGTTGTGTGACCACTTCTGTTCCTGAAGTCGTTTGAGGACTCTCATGCAATACTTGTGACTTATCATCTTCTATTGAAATTTCAGTCTTTTGATATGTGATTTCTTCTTCTCCTTCTTCTTGCGAAGTTGTATCGTCTGAAGAATCATTTTCATTAGCTGATGCTACTTGGAATGATATGGCCAAGTCCCGATATTCCTTTGCTTTAATTTTAACAAATGTCTCAAAATCTACAATATAAAAATCTTCACTTCCTGTAGCCAACTTAAATTCGTAAACCAAACTGTTTTTCGCAATTCTAATTTTTTCAGATGGAGCAGCACAACGTCTTTCAGAGCCGAGAATTTGTTCATTAGGTTCATAAACAATATCCTGCTTTCTGTCGCGTGTAATGAATATGACTTTCGTAGTCCTATTTTTCGAACAGTAGTCTAAAATCTCCCGCCAAATCAATAAATCACCGATTGCATTTTCATTTTTATTACTATCTCTATATCCTGGGGGGATTCTATTATCATACCTTGAAGAGTAATCATTTATCTTTGAGAGAAGTGTGTATATGTTAGTATTTAACACATGGGGTTCAAATTCCTCCGTAATTTCTATGTGTACTTTGGACTGATGCTCATTGAAATTATTATTAATTGCTTTACTGATTTTGTTCAAACCGTCAACAATGTTGTCTATATCTTTTTTCAAGCAATCAACTTTCCCCTCATATGCTGTTCCTTTTAACATCGAAGCCCCTGCATATCCTTTTACAAAATATGAAAGCTTTTCTATTTCACCAGTATATTTTTTTACGTTAGATAGCTCAGTAAGAAATTCTTTGGTTTGCTTTGAATAAATTTTATCAGAATACTCATGAATAACCCATGCTGGAACATGGAATCTATCTCCACACTTTTTTACCCAACTATAAAAGTCTTGTCGTGCATTATCATTTAATCGGTATAGCTGAGAAAGTATATTCGTATCAATAAAGATTGCGCAATCTTCATCGTTAAGCAAACTTTCTATTTTGGCTGTATATTTTGATATGTCTATCTTAGTGACTGGGAATTTCATGGTAATCTAAATTAAAGTATTTTTCTAATTGTTGTGGGACTGTATTCCTCAAAGAACTGTTCGAAGTTGTCGGCAACATTGTCGCTTGCCAAAGAGCGGTCTGCCATGACGAAATATTGTGGCTGTTGCTTCGCTATGGAGGTGATGACCGTTTCGGTTACCTTTGGTTCAAAGCAAGCCATGAGATAGCCTTGCTTCACGTTCCAAACCGTCTTTCTGGCTATTTCTGTTTTCTCTATTTTCTCCGAGAGCGCAATGCCAAGTTCCATCATCACCTGCAAGAGCAAGTCTTCATCTGTTCTGTCTGCCTTGATGTTATCAGCAAAGAGGCTTTGCATGTCTGTTGCCGCTGGAGTATAAAACACGTCCTCCATGTTAGAGCTGTCGACTTTCAACACACGGAACCCCGTGTCACCCTTCCAGTCGGGGCGTTCCTCCTTTATTTTCTTTCCAGTTCGGCGAATACGCTCCTTACCAATCTCGCAAATGTTCTTATACCCCGCCTTGTGAGCCTCGCTCTTTTCATCTGTCACCTCGGGCAACTGCACCATGATATATTTCCGATTGCCCTCGTCCTTTGCATTCAATTTCATCACAGCGTGCGCTGTTGTGGCTGAGCCAGAGAAAAAGTCGAGGACAAGAGAGTCGGGAGAGGTTCCAATTTGTGTAAGGTGTTCTATCAAAGCAACTGGCTTCGGATAACTAAAAGGAGCTGAGCTAAATAACGCTTTAATGTCATCATTTCCACTTTCTGTACGCCCATAGTAACTCTCAACTAATAGAGATTTTGGCGTAACTCCTTTCGGACGATAATATTTGGTATACACTTTCCCATTCTTAAACACAAGTTTATCATACTCAGTTTCCACTTTAGATTTGCTCCAGCGCCAGCGAAACTTCTTTTCTCCATTTTTATTACGGGGATAATATGAGTTTCCTAAAGAGTCTTTGATTTCAAAATCCAGACTTTCAAGATATCCCAGAGATGATTTATCCAAGGTTATAAGCCCATAATCTCCAATGTCATCTTTAAAAGGATAAAGCCCATCTTCCAGCTGATACTTCAAATCTACATTTAGATAAGCCATATCCAATACTTTAGAGAAAACTAAGACATATTCATGTTCTACAACTACCATTGATGAATCATTACCTCCCCCTTGCTTCTTCTTCCAAATCAGCTGCGCAATAAAATTCTTCTCTCCAAACACTTCATCGCAAACTTTCCGCAAATTATGCACCTCATTGTCATCAATAGAAATGAATATCACGCCATCTTCAGAGAGTAAGTCCCTCGCTACTTTCAGTCGGGGATAAATCATGTTCAGCCAATCGGTGTGGAAACGACCATTGGTGTCGGCATTCTTCTCAAACTCACTGGCAATTTGGTTGCCTTCTTCATCGTAAGCACCAGATACTTCGGCGTAGTCTGAGTTCTTTTTAATAAAGTTATCCTTATACACAAAGTCGCCACCCGTGTTATACGGTGGGTCAATATAAATCATCTTTACCTTGCCGAGATACGACTCACGCAATAACTTCAGCACCTCAAGGTTATCGCCCTCGATATACAGATTTTGCGTATTATCAAAATCTACACTATCTTCACGGCAAGGGCGCAGCGTGCTGGTGGTGGGTGTGTTTGCCATTCGTATGGCATGACGCTTGTCGGGCCATGTAAATTGGTAACGCTCTTGCCCCTCACCAGTGGCATCCGAAGACAATGCCTGACGAAGTTTGTCGAAGTCTATCACCTGCCGAAGTTTACCGTTTTCGTCCTTTGCCTCTATCAGGCACTCTGGCCAACGCTTGGCAATGTAAGCCATGTTGTCGCTCACGATGTTTGGGCTTTGCATTTTTAACCCAAATCGGTCATTAGAAAAAGCTTCTTGTCATTTTCTAATGACCGCCATTAGAAAAACAGCATTGTATATACTTG
>NZ_QFFX01000017.1:0-52588 GCF_023522295.1 Prevotella sp. TCVGH
CTAAATCGTTACCAGTTTAGTCTTATCAACAAGGTAACTTATTTATTTTCAATCAGTTGTAGTTTAAGAATTATCTTGAACCGCTAAAGCATTGTTTCAACAGCACTTTTTTGCCCATTTTCACCACAAATTGAGTGAAAAAATCGTCGCTACATTTGCTCAATTCGCATAACAGATTGTGTCAAAAGCAGTTATAAAACTTTCTCAAAACTCGCGTATTTGCAACCAACGGAACAGTTGGTTCAAAATACGCGAGTTATGAAGCACCTTTTGTTAAATAATTTGACAGTTTATTTTTGCATCACATGCCGCATATATCAGTCATTTTTTCTTGATAATTTTTCTTGTTGATGGATTCAATTTCAGATCACCAAATGCGCGAATGAGGACATATAGATGCACGTTTTACGTTGCGTGAACAACCTTAACTTGTTGTTTCAACTTTCACATGGCTAAACAAGGAAAAATGTGTAACTTTGCAACATGATTTATCCACACAACTTTGAAAGCAAAATTAGCTTCGATCAAATAAGGGCAATGCTCAAAAACGCATGTTTATCGACCATGGGACAAGAACTGGTTGATAGGATGACTTACTCCACTCGCATAGAAGAAATTAGCCAATGGCTGCAACAAATCTGCGAGTTGCAAAGAGTAATGGAAGAAGAGGAGCGGTTTCCGCTACAATATTTCTTCGATATGCGGGCTGCTTTGGCACGCATACGATTGGAGAACACACACTTGGAGGAAGAAGAACTGTTTGACTTGCGTCGCTCTTTAGACACCATCTTTCGCATGGTGAACTTGCTCAGACAAGGCGAGGATGGAGAAAACTTGTCCGATGAGTCGTCAAATGGTGAGGACACCGACTCGGCACCCATGCCCTATCGTTATCCGGTTTTATCGAAGCTAACGGAGAAGGTGACGTTGTTTCCACAAATCCTACAGCGTATTGACCAGATATTGGATAAATTAGGACATATTCGTGACAACGCCACACCTGCCTTGGCACAAATTCGTATGGAATTGAAGCGAGCCGAAGGGAGCGTTTCGCGCACACTCAATAGCATCTTGCGCACTGCACAGAGTGACGGACTTGTCGACCAAGACGTGGCTCCTACCTTACGTGACGGTAGGTTGGTTATACCTATTGCTCCCGGCATGAAGCGCAAAATAAAAGGAATTGTGCACGATGAGTCGGCAACAGGACGCACCGTATTTATCGAACCTACCGAGGTGGTAGAAGCCAACAATCGCATCAGAGAGCTCGAAACCGAGGAGCGCAAGGAGGTAATACGTATCTTGACAGCCGTGACGCAAAGCATCAGACCTCGTATTCCGCAACTGTTGCAGGCATACCGCATGTTAGGAAACATCGAATTTATTTACGCTAAAGCACAATTGGCAAAACAAACAAAAGCCATAGCCCCCACGATTGAAGCGCAACCACTCATCGACTGGATAGGTGCGGTGCATCCCTTGTTGCGCCAGTCGTTAGCCAAACAAGGCAAGAAAGTGGTGCCATTGGACATTACACTGACTGCCGAGAAACGCATCCTCATCATCTCTGGACCGAATGCTGGCGGTAAATCGGTGTGTCTCAAGACCGCCTGTCTACTGCAATACATGCTACAATGCGGACTGTGCATACCCGTTGGCGAACGTTCGAAGGCAGGGGTGTTTGAACATATCATGATAGATATTGGCGATGAACAAAGCATTGAGAACGATTTGAGTACCTATTCGAGTCATCTTCTGAACATGAAAAACATGATGAAAACGGCAAACGACCGCACGCTATTACTGATTGACGAGTTCGGAACGGGCACCGAACCGCAGATAGGAGGTGCCATTGCCGAGGCAGTGCTACAACAGTTTTGCGACAAAAAGGCGTGGGCAATCATCACCACACACTACCAAAACCTGAAACATTTTGCCGACTCGCACCCCATGGTGGTGAATGGTGCGATGCTATACGACCGCCACGAGATGCAAGCCTTGTTCCAATTGGCGATTGGACAGCCTGGAAGTAGCTTTGCTATTGAGATAAGTAGGAAGATTGGCTTACCTGAAGAGGTGATTCGTCAGGCATCCGAAATCGTTGGAACAGATTACATCCAAAGCGATAAATATCTGCAAGATATCGTGCGCGATAAGCGATATTGGGAGAATAAACGCCAAACAGTTCGGCTACTCGAGAAAGAATTAGAGAGAAAAACGGCACAATATGAACAGGACATCAAAGACTTGGAGCAAGAACGAAAATTGATTGTCAAGCGTGCCAAGCAGCAAGCGGACGAATTGTTGCAAGAGAGTAACAAGCGAATAGAGAATGCCATTCGGGAAATAAGGGAGCAGCAGGCAGAAAAAGAAGCTACCAAAAAGATACGCCAAGAACTGAAAACCTTTGAGAGGGGGTTGCAACAAGAGACTACAAATGCCAAAAGTGGCGTGATGAGCGATGAGGATTTTGCCAAAAAGGTAGCGCAAATGAAACAACGCAAGGAGCGAAGAGAGAAACGAAAAAATGACCGTGAAGCTCAAAAACAAAAGGAAGAGCAAGCCAACAAACTGGTTGCTGCAACCAAAAAGAGTGCTGACACCTTTGCTGTGGGCGATGAAGTGCGCATGATTGGACTGACAACGGTGGGAACAATAGTGCAGGTAGAGGGGAAAATGGCTACTGTAGTCTTTGGCGATATGCGTACCAAGGTACGGATCACCCGATTGGAACATGCGACACAAACATTGGCTTCGCCCTCTCGTGAAGAACGATTAGGGGCGGTGAAGGTAAGTAGAACAACACGCGACACGATAGACACGCATCGAAAAGCATTTAAGCAAGAGTTAGATGTGCGAGGCATGAGGGGCGACGAGGCGTTGAATGCCGTACAGTATTACATTGATGATGCCATTTTAATGGGAGTGAGTCAGGTGCGCATCCTGCATGGGAAAGGCAACGGTATCTTGCGCCAACTCATTCGTGACTATCTCGCAAGCGTCCCCAACGTGGTGCAATATCGGGACGAACATGTACAGTTTGGTGGGGCAGGCATTACAGTTGTGGAACTTTGAAAATGATGTCGAACGAGAACTGACACTCCTTTCTTCCGTTAGATTACCGAACCACACAGGAAGAGTAATCCTCCAAGCAAGCACACGTCAGGTCGTTATGCAACATCAATAAGCGCTGTTCAGAAACAGAGCGACACTTTTCACGGCTTCATGAAAGGCAGTAGGTTGTCCGGGTACGGTAATAAACAGGTGTGTGGCAGTGGGATATACCTCATAAATAACAGGACGATGAAGTTTTTTCAGTCGACATACCAGTTCTTTGGTTTGGTCGAACAAGATATCATGACCTGCCGAAATAAAGAGAGCTGGTGGCAATTGGCTCAACATCTCGTCACTTGCCAATCCTACGGACGCCAATGGATGCCGCACTTGCTGCCCACCATAGGCTTCATTAAAGGCTTCAAGTAGTTCGGCATCATTGCCATAACCTTTCCCATACGTTTTCCATGAATCGGTGTGTTCGGTAAAAAGCTTTGTAACAGGATAAATAGGTATCACTTTGGAAATTCCTTGTACCGACAAAGCCGTTGCCAAAGCCAAGTTGCCACCAGCACTATCACCCCCTATCGCTATTTGTATAGTATCGCATCCCCATTCTGCGGCATGCTTGCGAAGGTATTTTATGGCTCTTTGGCAATCTTCCAAAGGGGCTGGGAAAGGATGTTTGGGGGAGAGTTTGTAATCGAGTGCTGCCACAACACAATTGGCTTCTATAGCAACCGCAGCACAAAATTGTGCACAACTGTTAATACTACCAAAGCACCAACCACCACCATGCAAATAAAGCAAAAGGGGACGCTTTTGACGCACAGCGTTTTTGGGCATATATATACAAATGTCGGGTGTAGGATAAAAAGCATGTAGCGAATCAGGCAACTTGCTTGCATGGTTCCTACTCTGTCGTATTTGCTGTAATTGTGTGTCATCTCCATTGATTGCTGCACGTACAGCCAACATTTGAAGATGTTGCAATCCCGGTTTCATCTGAGCTAAAAATGTTTGTTGTTCTTGCAACATCTTTTGCTGCAATACAGAATCAACACTTGCACCTTGAACACTTTGGAAAGGTAAAATCATTTGTAATAAGAAGAAAATGTAAGTCAATCGTTCTTTCATGAAACACGGTATTGATGATATATACCAAGGAAACTCTCCCTTGTAACTGCAAAGATACTCATTTTTTGAAAACAATGGCTCTCATCCTACAAATAACATACCGCTTTTCTACCCTTCACTAAACATGATTGTAAGGTGGAGGAAATGGCAGAATGCAATGGCTGTCAACAGCAAACGTAAACAGGAGGCACTGTTAGAACCTCCTGTTGACGACTATCATAATAGTAAATAAAAGATGAACTATTATAAGGTAAGGGCAGCACCAGCCACGATCCAAATTCCTGGTTGTGGCACATTGCCTGCGTCCATGTAGGTCTTGTTCAAGATGTTGTTGGCATTGAGATACGCCTTCCAGTTACTTTCGTTCCACGTCAGACGTGCATCCACCACGCTATAAGGTTTGTACGAGTGAGCCACTCCCTCTCTGTCCTTGTAGCTTCCCATACGGTCAAGATAGCGGCAAGACAAACCTAAATCCAATTTACCAATGAGATGCAGCTGTGCATCAGCCACAAACTTGTGCTTGAGATACTCCAAGACATATTTGCTGACAATGCCTTTTTCCTCCTTGTGGTCTTGATTGATAAAGGAATAACCTAAAGACACTTTCTTCAAGAAACGCTGTGATGGCAGAATGTGTAGGAAATTAAAGTCGAAACTACTCTCAACACCCAATGAATTGATAACGCCAAAGTTGACACTTTTCCACACTAATTCATTTTTTTCATTGCGTGTACCGTCTTGTATCCAGTCTATCAAGTTTTTGTGATGATTGTAATACACGGCTGCCTCGGCATTGATGTAAGGGTTGCCAAACTTGATTCCTCCTTCGAGGGCGGACAGTTCCTCTGGTTTAAGGTGCTTGTCGGCCTTGTGACCACCTACAGAATAGAACAATTCCGTCATGGATGGCATACGCAGCGAGGTGTTGTATGAGGCATAAAGCTTGAAGGCATCACCGATGCGATAGCTCATATCTACCCCGGGATACACGCGCATGTTCATGTTCGCCTGACTGTTTTTCACGGCAATCAAGCCCACCGAGAGCGTGAACCTATTGAGTAGCACATTATGTTCAAATACAAATTGCGTATTGGTGCGTTGCAATCCGTTGGTGTACTGACGGTCAGTGCCATGAATGTGCTGTGGGTTCTCGAGCTTCTCCCCAAGGTTTCCACTCATCAAGTCTTCGTGTCTCAGCTCAGCACCAAAGGCTGTTCTACCTCCAACCCAATCAAAGTAGGCATTCAGATTGACGCCATACACGTCGGTTCGGTGGTAGTTGAACGGATATTTGTTAGGCTCTCCACGAAACAACTCGAACCTATCCATGCCCCGGTTCCAATAAACAGACGGGCGAAGGTGAAATTTACCTTGCTTGTTCTCAGCCTGTATGGCTGTGAACGTCTTGAAAGTATGCTCAAATTGGTTGTCCCATTTCACGCCATAGAACGTGTTTGATCCAAAATCTTTCAAGCTCATGCCGGCATGCCATTTTACATCAACCCAACTGTCTTGATAGCTTCCTTGATAAAATGACTTGAACGTACGATAATCAGCATTCAGGTTTCCTGCCTTGCTGCGTGAATAACCATCGCTTCGAGTAGCCGAGAGAGAAAGCTGGTTGTTCCAATTATTACGGGCGATGTTGCCCCTTAGACCTGTGGAGAGATAACCATATGAGCCACTTTCCATACGAGCTGTGAGTGAAGTGCGGGCTGCTGCCTTGGTGACAATGTTGATGGCACCTAATAAAGAAGATGTGCCATAAACCCTACCTGCCGGGCCTTCCAAGACTTCTATGCGTTCGATTTCGCTCAAATCGACAGGAATGTCGAACACATTGTGCGCGGTTTGCGCATCGCAGATATTGATACCATTCAACAGAATGGTGACCTGCTCCGAGTTTCCGCCACGGATACCCACATCGGTCAATGCTCCCAAGGGACCTTTCTGGCGGACATCTACCCCTATTGCTAATTTCAATAGGTCATTCACACTTTGTACCGGAGCCGATTCAATATCCTTTCGGCTCAGTACAGTTACCATTCTCGATTGCTGACTGACGGTCAGCGGAGCGCGAGAGCCTGTGACGACTACTTCGCTCAGTTTCACTGCTTGGCTTGTAAGTAGGTCATTTGGCAAGTTACGGCGTACACTTACACCGTCTGCCTTTGCGTAAGTCAATGTGCTTACGCTAAGAACACTAATCAAAACTTCTTTACCAAGAGCAGCGAAGAGCGAATATCCTTTGCGATTAAAATGCTTGAACCACAGCGGACTGCGCTTGTTAAACTGTTCTTTTACCATTGTTATTTATTAAAAAATCGCTGCAAAGGTAAAGATTTTTCGCGATTTTTTAAGACTGCATGTCTGGTTTATTTGGGCTCGTGGGTGCGATAAACCAAATAATCTCCATCGGATTGAATGCTGAACGATGCACCTTCTGCCTCGTTAAGCGTGCCTTCCCACCAACTTTGATAGGCATGCGATTGCCAACGCAAACCCTTATTTTCGATACGATGGCATGAGAAATTAAAAATACTTACTTGTTGTTTGGCAAACGACTCGAAGGTGCAATCGCCATGACAAGGCACAAACGTGCCGTAATCGGTCACCATGACAGGCTGCACGCCGTAGGTTTGAAAATAACGCAACAATAAGGAGATGTTTCCCAAGGTATGATCTTCGCGCTTTCCCGTTGCTCCCAAATAGGCGATGCGGTTGTAGTTGCGACTGACACAATAACGGGTAGCCTTGGTAAGGTCGTTGTCTTCCTGCTCATGCTCAACATGCAGCACGTCATGAAATTGTCGTTTGGCAGCCTCAGACATCGAGTCACCATCGCCAACCACGGCTTCTACCTTATTATATAACGAGGGATGCAGCAACTCGATGGCGCTGTCGCAACACACGATGCGTGGCGCTTGTTGCAAGATTTGGGTGGGTATAGGGTGCTGCGGATAATCACCGCCTGCCAAAACCACCACGTCGAAATTGGTTGATGAGTTGATGAGCTGATAGTTCATGACGCTACTTGTTTCATCATCGACTTCCACTTAAAGTACCCTAACACGGCAATAACGACATAAAGTCCGTACAGTCCTGCCTTGAAAGGAATGCCCTTGTACACATACAGCGCAGTGCAAACCACATCGACCACTATCCAAAAGAGCCATTGCTCTACATACTTGCGCGCCAAAGCCCATAAGCCAACGAAGCTGAGTGCATTGGTAAAGCTGTCTAATAAAGGTACGTTGCTGTTGGTAAAGCGCACCAACACATAATAAGTAACGCCCCACGCCAAGGCGAAGAACGCGAAAGTGGGCAGATAATGCTTGCCGGGCATGTGCGTAATGGGCAGTTCTTGCTTTTTTTGATTGAAGAGCTTACTGCCCCACTTCCACGCAATATAACCGTAAATAGCAGCCAATGTGTAATACACTGCCATGCCCGCATCGCCGTATAATCCATGGTTCCAATACAAAAACACGTCCATGGCAGGCATCACAATGCCCACTATCCACAGCCAAATGCTAGCTTTATATTCCAAATAGATATAGACAAGCCCCAAAATGGTAGTGACTATATCCAACCAATCGAATGTCATGTTATAAAAATAAGCCCACCCCCTTGTGCTTTTCTTCGCCAAAGAGGTGGGTAAGATTTGATATTTATCAGAACGTCAATGACAAGTTTGCCATGAAGTTGATGGGAGCCTGTGGCGCAAAGCCAGCCATATACTGTCCGTTTTTGCCATAGGTAGCTACAACGTTGCCTTGTGCATCCTTCTTAAAATCAGGTGCTGCCCAGCCGTTATTGTCGTATTTGGCACTGAAAAGGTTGTAGACGGTACAGCCAACGGTAGCCTCTTTCAAGCCCAACTTGTGACAGGCAAAGGTGTAAGCCACATTGAGGTTGGTGGTAAAGATGCTGCCCAACATCATGCTCACGTCAATGTCTTGACGGTTGTCGTCTTTGGTTTGATAGCTTTTCAGTCCTGTATTGGTGAGATACTGCTCACCGATATACTGCGTATGAACATTGGCAGACAACCCTTTGTAGTTGAATGAGAAGATGTTGTTGAAGATAAGATCTGGAGAAAAGCTGGTAGGTGTGTCGCCCAAAGAAACGTTCTTCTTGTCTTCCAACTTCACCATCCAGTCCTTAACACGGTTCTTGCTGAAGGTGGCATTAACGTTCCAAGTGAACCAGTCGACAGGCTGCCAAGCCGATTCCAATTCAATACCCATGCGATAGCTACGACCTGCATTCTTTGTCTTCATCTCACCGATGGCATCCAGTTCGCCAGTGAGCACAAATTCGTTGCTATAATTCATATAATACAGGTTGACACCTGCGCTGTATTTGGCACTGGCAAACTGGTAACCTATTTCCAAATCGCCTAATTTCTCTGCCTCCAACTTGGTGTCAAGGTTTTGCTCAAAACTGTTGCGAGTAGGCTCTTTGTGCGCAATGGCATACGATGCATACACGCGGTTGTTGGCATCAGCCTGATAATTGAGTCCAAACTTAGGATTGAAGAAATTGAACTTTTGGTCAAGATTGAAGACAACCTGCTTGTTATTGTCGTCCCATGCGTCGGAAAGACCTGTCATCTTAATGCCCACATGACGATATTGCAAGTCGGCAAAGGCACTCAAACCCTTTACGAACTCCCAGTTTACCTTTCCGTAAACATTGCCGTCCACCTTCTTGGTATCGTTGTTGTAATACTCGTTATCAGGCTCCAATGTGGAGGGTCCCATTTGATACACCTTCTTCTTTTTGCCCTTGGCATCTTTTATCTGATAGAAAGGTGCACCCGTCCAAATGACTTTTCCAAAGTGACCGCCCACATATTTGTTCCAACCGCCACCGATGTTGGCAGTCAATCCACGGTTGTTGTCATAGTTAATGGAACCTACAGCACCATAAAAATCGTTGTCCATCTTCTTTTGGCGCACTAAGTCGCCCAACAACTTGGTGTCTTTAGACAGATGATATTGATACCAATTGCCTTTTCCTTTGTACTGCTCGTAGTATCCGTTGCCCTTGGTATAGTGCAAGGCAACGTTGAGTTTCCATTGGTCTCCAAGCAGTTGACTCCAATGCAGCTGGTAGTTTTGCTGGTGGTAGTTATCCGTTTGTCCGTCGTAATATTTCACGTTACCCTCGGCATCGATATACTCACCGGCCGAATTGTAGGTGCGTCCGTACAAACTTTGCTCGTATTTGGAAGCGTAGTACCATGCGTGATAAGTACGTTCCACGCCATTGAAGGTAACAAACTTCACCATAGTGTTGTCCGAGAAGTAGCCCGCTTGAATGAAATACGAATTGAGTTTGGTGGAAGCACGATCCAGATAGCCGTCGCTACCGATATCAGAAAGGCGCCCTTGTATGCCCCAATGGCCACCGATAAGCCCTGTTCCGAAGCGCAAAGTCTCCTTGTGCGAACCGTAACTACCGCCCGAAAGGTCGATGCCGAAGAATGGTTTGGTACCGATATTCTCGGTCTGCATGTTCAAGGTAGCGCCAAAAGCACCCGCACCATTGGTAGACGTACCAGCTCCACGTTGCAGCTGCATGCTCTGCACACTCGAGGCAAAGTCGCTCATGTTCACCCAAAAGAGGGTTGCACTCTCGGCATCGTTCTGCGGAATGCCGTTCACCGTGATGTTGACGCGTGAAGGGTCTACGCCACGCACACGCAGAGAGGTGTACCCAATGCCGTTACCCGCATCCGAAGTAAGGGTAATTGATGGCAAGGTAGACAGCAAGAACGGAATGTCCTTGCCATGGTTCATCTGCTTGATTTGCTTTTGTGTCAAGTCCGAATGCGCCATAGGCGTCTTCTTGTTGGCACGAGTAGAAATTACTTGTACATCCTGTAACTCGTAAGTATGCAAGGTGTCAATAGGTTGCACCGCATACACGTTGGCGGCAGTCATTGCAAACACTGCCCATAAAAACTTTTTCATTGATAAAAATAAGTCATCAATAAATACATAAATAAGGGAGAGAGCAAGTGCAAAGTTTTACAGTTAAAGAACTTCGCCCACTTGGCTTCTTGGTCAATTCCTACGCTGGTATTACCCAGATCAGGTCAGAAGGTTTGTTCTCAGCCCACGAATAAAAGTGAGCACCCTTAGCTTACTGTTTGTAAACCGACGGCAAAGGTATGACTTTTCTGTAAGATTTGCAAAAAATAGTTGAAAAAACAAAGGTCGCAATCATTCATTCTTCATGAGCAAGATATGCTACCCAACAAAAAAGCCCATCAGTAACTTACTGACAGGCTCTTGCAGAATGTGGAGCTGGAGGGAGTCGAACCCTCGTCCAAACAGGGAAACCATATGCTTTCTACACGCTTATTCTGGCCTTTAGTTTTCGTGTTATGGCAAGACCCAGACCACCAACCATAACCTTATCCTCTAAAAATTCATTTGCCGAGCGAGGCATCAACAAACTATTTCCGATTTACCTGCACCGCTCAACCCTCAGATTCGGAACCACATCCTTGGAGCGATGTCTCGTCCCATCAACTATTGACGGGATAAAGCCAGTAATCTACTGTACTTCGATTAGGCAGCGAGAGCGTAATTGTTTTCGCCAATTAAATTGTTGCCTGCTAAGATTTAGGAGCCAACAAACCATGCTCCGCGTGCTTACATACCATTTCATCCCGCTGTCAAATCCAGTCAACCCCAAGATGATTTCACTACACCAACGTGATGAACGTGAAAAAGTGGTAGTATCAAGAACAAAGTCCACGAATCTCTACAACTATTTCTTGTGAAGAGCGTTCCAGTCTTTGCCCCTGATTTGCAAAGATACAACTTTTTCATGGTTTTGCAAATAGAATGTGAAAAATCTTGCTTTTCACCCTCAATTGATAAGGCTTTTTTATCTCCCCACCCCATCTGGTTATAAAAAAATATATACCTTTGTAAACAGCTCTTGCATTTTAGGGCAATGTTGTTGAACAACAAATGAAACCAATACAACAAATAAACGAAACAAGACAATGAACGCAAGCGTTCTGCAAATGAAACAAATCTGTCGACATCAACATGTTGTACACCTTTGCCAAATTCGTTTCATTCGGTGAACGCCAGCGTTCATTGATTCCAGCAATCGGATTTGTTTCTTTTGTTCAATTTGTTGTTAAAACAAAAGAACATGATTGTTTTTGACAACAAACGACCAATATAAATGAAAAAACCATGACCTTTGTATGGATGCAACAGGCGTTGGGCTACTGACAACCTTTGCATTCTTTAGTCATTGATACAACCTAAAAATAGTTATAAATTAAAACAATAGTACAATGAAAAAGCTTTTTTTATTCGTCTTTCTCTTTTGGATAAGCTCACCATTATGGGCTGGCAAGGTGATTACCGACAGTATTCACAGCAATGTGCTGGATAGTACGATGACCTACAATGTCTATTTACCCACAGGATATGAACTGTCGTCACAAAAGTACCCCATTGTTTACTTGCTGCATGGGCTGTATGGCACTTATAAAGATTGGGCTTCGAAGGCAAACATGAAAGAAGTAACCGACGAATTGATAGAAACTCAGGAGGCTGTGCCTATGGTGATTATTATGCCCAATGCAGGAAATCCTGATGTAAGGAATCAGTGGAATGGCTATTTCAATATGCCTGGTTGGAACTATGAAACGTTCTTCTTTACCGAACTGATGCCTGCCGTAGAGAAAAAATATCACACCTACACGGACAAGAATCATCGTGCCATTATGGGACTCTCAATGGGCGGAGGTGGTAGTACGGTGTATTGCCAACGCCATCCCGAGCTTTTCTCGTCATGCTATGCCATGAGTGCTTGGTTAGACAACAAAGAACCAGAGGTTGCCCCACATGGGAAAGACAAATTGTACTATGTTTCTAAATCGGTACGTGACCATTCGGCAATTGATTTCATCACGAACGCTGACGAAACAACGAAACAACAGCTGCGCTCTGTTCGCTGGTTTTTCGATTGCGGAGATGACGATTATTTAGTTGACCTATCCTTTAAGATTCACCAACTCTATGCCAAAGCAGGCATCAAGAGCGAGCTTCGCATTCGCAATGGCGTGCACAATTGGGAATATTGGCACAGCTCATTGCGACTTGCCCTTCCATTTGCTTCGATAGGTTTTAGAAAGTAACAGTGCGGAAGACGATAACAACCGCTGTTTTAACCACAAAAGAAGACCAAAAGGCACGCTCTATGAGTGCCTTTTGGCTTTTCCCGGAATCCATTCCACCTCCACATCTTTACTGAAATTTTGCTGAATAATACCCGTATGTGCCAGTCTATTGCCGGCTGGTAAAAATTTACATTTAATGCGACGAATATGCTGATGGATATTGAAGTCGGTTTGTTGGGCTACCAAATCGCTTTCTACCGTCAGATGAAAACGACCGAAGCCATCTAACACCACCGTCTTTCCATCAGACAGTTGCTGTTTTAGCTCGTCCACCAACTCGGTAATCAAGCCCTGTACTTCGCCTTTTTTGAAGGTAGTGTTCGATTCAATGATGGTTGCCAATTCGTCCGTGTGAATTTCACCTGTTGACACGACCTTGGCATACCATTTACTTTGCTGCACTTTGTTTTTGAATTTTGACTGCATTAGTCTAATCAATATTGACATGGTTTCATGGTTTTAAGTGGTTGATACATGATGATAACAGTAGAAAACAGACTATTTTGGAGTATAAAACAGACTATTTTATCTCGCAAAACAAACTATTTTTCACTTTTCATCCTATGAGATACAAAGTTAAAAGCAAAACCATTGATTTGCAAGCATCATCTTTCAATGCATGACGCATTCTTCCTTTTTTCAGCGGATATGCCTATTATTTGGGGTCGTTAAAACTATATTCAGCGTTTTTTAGACGCAAAAAAGAGGGAAAAGTTGAGAGTTAGTGCACATCTTACGCAGTCTCTTCAATAAATATTGTTACCTTTGCAACATTTAAGTAAAAAAAGAGTTAATAATATAAACGGCGGATGAAAGAGAAAGTTTTTTAAGATAGAATAGACCTGAACCCTCCTTCCCGCTTTGCAGAATAATTGACAAGTTTGTCCAAATGATATTTTTATAACTTTGAACATGATGATAAGAAAAAGTAACACCATTCTTGATATGAAAAGAATCGTTATCTATATCCTCTTTTTAGCACTCTGTCCAATTGCTACTCACGCCCAGTCGAGTATGACAGATGAGCAAATTCTTGAGTTTGTCTTAAAGGAAAATGCCGCTGGCACATCACAAGCACAAATCGTTACCAAGCTGATGCAGAAAGGTGTGAACATACAGCAGATACGAAGGGTGAGGGACAAATATGAACGACAGCGCAAGCAAAGCGGACTGGGCAATGTGGCTGACCAAACTGTTGCTCGGGCAGAGAGCAGGATGCGAGAAGCCAATGGCAACTCACATCAAGCAGCAAAACGATTTAATACGATCAAGAATAAAACAGACAATAGAGAGCAACAGTCTGTTCAACGCATTCAAGGACAACCATCATGGAAAGCAGAGTATGACGAAAATAGCGAAGATTTTCTGCGGATGCAGAATGAATTGCAGTATATCACACCAACCGACTCCATTGAATGGCTCAAACAGATTTTGAAAAAGCGTGAAGAAGAGAGGCGCAAAGTTTTTGGTCGTGACATCTTCAACAACGAAGAGTTGACCTTTGAACCCAGCATGAACATCGCTACACCGCAAAACTACCGGTTAGGTCCAGGCGATGCTGTTTATATTGACATCTATGGGGCATCCCAAAAATCTATACAAAGCACGGTATCGCCAGATGGCGATGTGAACATTGAGGGCTATGGACCTGTTCAGGTCAGCGGACTGACCATTGCACAAGCCAACCAACGCCTGCGTACACAACTCGGTGCACGATACAGTAGTAGCAAGGTGCGTCTGACATTAGGACAGAGTCGTACCATTACTATCAATGTCATGGGCGAGGTAATGACACCAGGAACTTATACCGTTTCAGCCTTTGCTTCGGTTTTTCATGCGCTGTACATGGCTGGAGGAACCAATAATTTAGGAACCCTACGTAACATCAAAATCTATCGCAATAACAAGTTGGTGTCTACTGCCGATGTTTACGACTATATCTTGAACGGCAAAATGAGAGGCAACGTACGTTTGGCAGATGGTGATGTAATCTATGTGGGACCCTACGACTGTTTGGTGAACATCACAGGTAAGGTGAAACGCCCCATGTTCTATGAAATGAAGAGCAACGAAAGCATGGGTACGCTATTGAAATATGCAGGAGGATTTACTGGAGACGCCTACAAAAAGGCGGTACGTGTGTTGCGAAAGACGGGACGTGAATACGCTGTTTTCAATGTGGCAGAGTTTGACATGAACTCATTTCATGTGGCAGACGGTGACTCGGTATCGGTAGATTCTATCATTCAGCGTTACAGTAACACGGTAGAAATCAAAGGAGCAGTATTCCGCCCTGGCATGTATCAATTGAGTAACGACATCAACAGCGTACGTACACTGATACAACATGCCGAAGGACTGAAGGAAGAAGCCTTCACCAACCGTGCCATTATCCACCGTTTGAAAACAGATCGCACACTAAAAGTGCTGTCGGTAGACGTGGCAGGTATCATGAACGGCACCACAGCCGATGTGCCCCTTCAGGAGAATGACGTGCTGTTTATTCCCACGAAAGAAGAACAAATGAACCAGCGCACCATCACCATTCATGGCGAAGTGCAATATCCTGGCATCTACAACTATGCCGATAACGAGACGTTAGAGGATTTCGTGTTGCAAGCAGGAGGTCTAAAAGAAACGGCATCTACCGTGAAAGTGGACGTAGCACGTCGCATCATCAACCCCAAAGCACTTACCACCGACTCGCTCATTGCCAAGACATATACCTTTGCTCTGAAGGATGGATTTGTGATTGACGGTGAACCTGGTTTTGTTTTACAACCCTATGATGAGGTTTATGTTCGTAAGAGTCCGGGTTATAGTGACCAGAAGAACGTAAGTGTAGAAGGGGAAGTGATGTTTAATGGCGTCTACACCCTGAACAAACGTAACATGCGACTCACCGATTTGCTGGAAGCAGCAGGCGGTGTAACCGATTTGGCATACGTCAGAGGCGCACGACTGGAAAGAATACCCAACGATATGGAACGCTCCAGAATGGAGACAGCCTTGAAGATGCAGGAAGAAGAGCTACAACGCCAGCTGTTACAAATGGCAGCAAACAACAATAATCCAGCAGGAATCCAACAATTAGGGCAAAACTCCTCCAACACTCAGCTTAGGAAGTTTGAGATTCCACGCTCGTTCCCTGTGGGCATTGAATTAGATAAGGCTATTGCTAATCCCAACAGCGATGCTAATATTGTACTGCGAGAGGGTGACCGATTGATTCTTCCCCAATACAGTGCGACGGTGAAGATAAATGGTGCTGTGATGTATCCTAACACAGTAGCCTACCAAAAAGGAAAGAAAGCCAAGTACTATATCAATGCAGCAGGAGGATTTGCCCAAAATGCTCGTAAAAGCAACGCTTATATCATCTACATGAACGGTATGGTAAACAAGGTTTCACAAGGAGCAAAAATAGAACCAGGTTGCGAAATTGTAGTTCCCAGCAAGCTATCTCGAAAGATGAGCATTGCTGAAACAATGAGCCTTGGTAGTGGCATCACCAGCATTGCTGCCATGATAGCAACAATTGCAAATATGGTGAAGTGAGATTAGATAAACAAAATAAAATAGAGATATGACAGGCAACAATGAAAATATAAAACAAATTGACTTTAACAAGATTATAAAACAGATAAGACCGTACAAAAAAGAGTACATCGTTACACTACCTATCGTCTTTGTTCTGTCTTTCTTGCTAATTATTTGTGTTCCACGCTATTACAACTCAACTGTCAAACTTGCTCCTGAATTATCAAGCCTAAATTCTAACTCATTATCTGATCTCGCATCTTCATTCGGTTTTGATATAGGGGGATCAGCGAAAAACGGAGATGCTATATTTCCTGAACTTTATCCAGACGTAATAAGCTCTAATGATTTTATTGTCAATCTCTTTAACATTAAAGTAGTTACCAAAGAAGGGAATCTTAAAACCACATATTTTAATTATTTGTCTAAATATCAAAAAAGTGCATGGTGGAACAAAGCTTTATATGGATTAAAAAGCATGTTTTCAAAGAACGAAGCATCTGTCAATAAATCACAGAAAGTAAATCCTTTCATGCTAACTAAAAAAGAAGATATGGTAGCAAAAGCTATCTCTGGAAAAATAAAATGCAGTGTTGACAAAAAAAATTATGTGATTTCCATAACAGTGGAAGACCAAGACCCACTAATTGCCGCTACGATTGCAGATACTGTAAGAGTGCATTTACAAAATTTCATCACAGCCTATCGAACAAAAAAAGCTATCAACGATTATAACCATATCAAACAATTAGTAGAAGACGTTAAAAGTAAGTATGAACAAAAGAGACGTCAGTACGGAGCTTATTCAGATGCCAATCAAGATGTTGTATTAGAGAGTTTTCGTCTCAAACAAAACGATCTTGAAAACGAAATGCAATTATATTACAACAATTACACTGCACTGCAAAACAAATTAGAAGTTGCAAGAGCTAAAGTCATGGAACAAACACCAGCTTTCACGACGCTCCAAAATGCTTCTGTACCGCTAAAGCCAACAGGACCTAAACGCATGCTCTTTGTTTTAGGAATGACGTTTTTAGCTTTTGTTGTTATCACATTGTACGCTTTGCGCAGTATGATATTCATAGAAGAATAAACATGAAAATGGATTGTTTGATGAGCAACCAGACAAAGACTAAAAGAATTGCGTACAACAGCGTTATTCTTTTTATTCGTATGCTCATCATCTCCCTCATTAATCTTTACGCCATAAGGTGGGTCTTGAAAAGTTTGGGGGTTGTAGACTATGGTATTTTCAATGCTGTGGCAGGCATTGTGCTTTTAGGAGCAAGCGTCAGCGGAGTGTTAGCCATGACCACACAGCGGTTTTACTCATACGCACTGGGTGAGAGAAGAGAGGATAAGGTTGCTAAAATATTTTCTGTTTCGTTAAACCTTGTGCTGATTCTTTCCGTCCTCATCATTGTTGTTTTAGAACTTGTGGGACCTCATTTCATCTCCACGCAAATGACCATACCTACACATCGACTAAATGCTGCCTTGTGGGTTTTTCATTTTTCCATTCTCTCCTTTGTACTCAGTTTTGCGCAGATTCCTTTCATGGGTTTAGTGTATGCCCAAGAAGATATGTGGATTTATGCGTTTATATCCATGATAGAATGCGTGTTAAAACTGCTTCTTGCCATATTTGTAGGAAAAATGATGGCCGACCATTTACAGATGTATGGCATCGGCTTGTCTGTCATTACCTTTCTCTCGCTACTTCAATACCTTTTCTTCTCCCTCAAAAGATATAAAAACTGCTGGTATGTGCTTGTTAAAGAAAAAAACATCTACCGTGAGTTCGCTGTTTTCTCTGGGTGGACACTCTTTAGCACCATAGCTGGCGTGGCGGTTATACAAGGTAGCGCAATCTTACTCAACACGTTTTTCTCTCCTCGTGTCAACTCCGATTATGCCATAGCCAACCAAATATACAATGCGTTGAACATGTTGATTGCCACGGTGTTCGTAGCATTCCGCCCCGTGATGATAAAATCGTATGCGGAGGGTAACACACAATACTTAGATAAGATATTTTCATTAAGCAACAAGGTTATTTACTACCTGTTATTGCTTGTAGCCATACCTGTATTTTTTGAAATGCAAACATTACTTACCTTTTGGTTAGGACAACAAGCCGTAACCCCGAACACCGTACTCTTCGCACGGCTTTACCTTGTTTATACGGTATGCCTGTCTCTTCATAATCCCATTACGGCTATTGTGCATGCAACGGGGAATATTAAGCAATACTGTATCATCGTAGAAAGCACGATGTTGTTATGCTTACCCCTATCATGGTTATCTTATAAAATGGGTGCCGCTCCATACATGCTTTTCGTAGCATTAGCAATCCTCAGCATCGTTGGTCATGCTTTGCGTTTATGGATTCTTAAAACAGTATACCACGCATTTGAGCTATCATCTTATTTGTGTTCGTTTCTCATTCCCGCTTGTCTCATTACAACAGGAAGTTATGTAACAGCTTTATGCGTTCATCAAACAGTCGAACAGCCTTTTCTTAGATTATGCCTTGTCAGCTTAGGCTCTATTATGGTTGTCGGTTTACTGTTGTATTCTTTCGGATTAAACAATGAGGAGAAGCAACATCTTGCTCGGCTGATTCTTAAATATAAATCAAAGTAGAAATGGCTTATATTGTCATTGTCATATATGTGATTTGTTGTTTCTTTGCTTTATTCGAAGAACGAATAAAGCAATATAGAACCGTAATTTATATAAGTTTAGGCTTTTTATTAGTACTCGTCGCAGGATTAAGACCGGTGGGTATAGATGCCGATTCTCTTAATTATGAAAATACATTTCTGAATTACACCTCTCCTAATGCTTCTGATAACGTAGAATACTCATACATCCTTTTTTCACAAATCATCAACTTTTTTACCAACGATGTCCATGTGCTATTTTTATTCTATGCGCTTTTAGGAGTAGGAATAAAAATATATGCGTTCAGGAAATACTCTTCCACTTGGTTTCTTTTTTTGGCTCTCTATATAAGTGATTATTATATCATGCATGAGTGTATGCAAATAAGAACTGGCGTGTTGTCAGGGCTTTTACTTGTGGCACTGACGAAAATAGGAGAAGGAAATAGAAAAGCTGCCGCTATCATCTTGTTGGTTGGTCTTTTCTTTCATTATTCAGCCCTTATTCTTCTACCCATTTTATTCTTATCCAATAGAGAGATGAACAAGAAACAAAGAACGAAATGGCTTGCCGTTGTTTTTGCCTCGTACCTTTTGTTCATCATCGGGCAGTCTTTTCTTGTTAATTTTGGTACAGATTTGCCATATATAGGTAACAAATTAGCATTATACCAAAAGGGGACGGAAACGGGAAAGATTTCAGCCTCAATAAACCCGTTGGGACCAATTTATTTGTTTGGCTTATTTCTTTATTTATACATTTTATACTTTTACGATACGATAAGTAAGCACAACAAATATCTACCACTATTGGTAAAAGTTTTTTCTTTAGGTTTCTTCTTTTTTGCGGCATTTTCATTCCTTCCTGTCTTTGGACAAAGGGTCAGTATGTTGTATAAAACCGTTAGTATTATTTTATTCGCCAACATTTATTACACCATACGCCCAAAATGGGTTGCTGTCAGTATTACTGCCTTAATCGGTTTGTTGTATTTAAACTATTCACTTCCAGAAATCGGACTTACTTTATTTTGGAAAGTATAATTATTAAATGAAACAAATGAAAAGAACAATTATTAAAGTTTTAGATACGATAGGACAACTTCTATCACACATATCTTTTGCAATAAGTTTTAAAAATGCGTCATCCATTCTCAACAGAATATACACAGGTTATATTAGACATAAATTCAAAAAAATAGGAAACTCCGTCATTTCTTATAAACCCTTAGTTTTATATGGTTGCAAAAATATAGAGATAGGAGATAATACAACTCTCGAAAAAGACCTTCAACTAACATCATGGGGAGGGAAAATATATATAGGCAATAGATGCCTGATACGCAGGGGAGCCCACATTACCGCTGCGAATAGTATCATAATCGGAGATAATCTCCTAACTGGGACGAATATTTTAATTACAGACAATTCCCATGGAGACACGGATAGTAAAACATTAAATATTCCTCCAGTAGAACGCCCCATTTTTAGTAAAGGACACGTTAAAATTGGTAATAATGTATGGCTGGGTAACAATGTATGCATAATGTCCAACGTTACAATTGGCGATTGTGTGGTAATTGGTGCCAATAGTGTGGTTACTCATAATATTCCAAGTTATGCAATAGCAGCAGGAATACCTGCAAGAATAATAAAAATAAGCAAAACAAAATAAAATGAACCAAGTACATCTTATTCCAACAGCAGGGCTATGCAATCGGATGCGCTCTATCGCGTCTGCCGTACACATAGCAAAGAAGCTAAATCTACCCTTACGCATATTTTGGAATCAATATGAAGGGCTAAATGCAAAATTCTCCGATTTGTTTCAGCCCATACCTGTTGAAAAAACTTTCGTTGAAGATACCCAAAAATGGAAGTACTGCATTAATTACAGGAAAGATTATCTGCTGCGGAGAATATTTCTCATGAACTATACGCAGGTCTTGTACAACATCAGCGTACGAAATGAGGAAAACATTTTCAGCAAGATAAAAAACAAACGAGGAGATTTGCTGCTTATCTCTTGTTTTGACATGTCTGAAATGTATCCATTACGACAGATTTTCATACCAACACCCGAAATACAAAGTATGATTGACGAAATGACAAGACAATTTACAAACCACACCATTGGTATTCATATTAGACGAACAGATAACACAATGTCTATACAAGAATCACCAATAAGTAGTTTTGTCGAATTTATGGAAAGAGAAATTGAGAAAGATGCGAAAGCAACTTTTTACATCGCTTCGGACGACAACGAAGTAAAAGAGTTCATGCGAAACAAGTTTTCTCATAAGGTGTTATTTTCAAACATAGAATTGTCTCGTTCTTCCTTGTCAGGCATGAAAATGGCTGTTTCAGAACTTTTCGCACTGAGCAAAACTTCTAAGATCTTAGGGAGTTATTATTCCTCATACTCACAAATAGCGGCGGAATTAGGTGGCATTCCTATTCAGTATGTATTGCAACAAAATTAAGAACGATAAAAATAAACAAACAATGAAAGCGAGAGTAATAGCATACTATCTTCCACAGTTTCATCCTATTCCCGAAAATGACAAGTTTTGGGGGAAAGGGTTCACCGAGTGGACGAACGTGGCAAAGGCGAAGCCACTGTTTAAGGGGCATTATCAACCACGCATACCAGCAGATTTAGGTTTTTATGACCTACGCCTGCCTGAAGTGCGAGAACAACAAGCGCAAATGGCTCGCAAAGTTGGTATAGAGGGATTTTGCTATTGGCACTACTGGTTTGGCAACGGCAAGAGATTGCTGCAGCGTCCTTTCAATGAAGTATTGCAAAGCGGAAAGCCCGACTTCCCCTTTTGCTTGGCATGGGCAAACCATTCATGGAAAACGACAACGTGGGAGAATGGAGGAAAAGACCGCATGATTGTGAAGCAACGTTATCTTGGTGAAGAAGATTACACCATGCACTTTCAAGAAGTATTACCTGCTTTTAGGGATAAACGCTATATAACCATTGAAGGTAAACCGCTGTTTGCCATTTTCGACCCCTATAACTTTCAGGATGTGTCTAACTTTATAAAGACTTGGCAACGTTTGGCAAAAGGGAATGGGCTGAAAGGTATTTACTTCATCGCCATGAGCAACTCTACATCAACGTTACAGCGCAATGCAGACGGCACCCTAAAGCGTGTTGCCCCTAATTTGCAATCAAGTGAAAGGGTCTATAATGATTTACTCAACTTAGGGTTTAATGGCATTAATTCGTTTGGCAAGTCACGTGCGGAAATGCTCTACATGGGAAAATATATGCGTGCTGTGAAAAAACTATTACATCAGTACTTGCCATTCTTGCCTACACATTGTATTAATTACGAAAAGATAACCCAACACTTCTTCGCCCCAGAGGATAATTGGCAAAATGTCTATCCCTCAATTTTTCCCCAATGGGACAGAACTCCACGAGCTGGTAACAGTGAGGGGGTATATATCAATGCTACTCCTACGGGCTTTAAGAAGCACATTCAAGATGCATTGAATATTATTAAGAATAAAGACGTGGAACATCAAATTCTCTTTCTTCGCTCATGGAACGAATGGGGAGAAGGCAACTATGTTGAACCCGACTTGAAATATGGTCATGGCTTTTTAGATGCTATCAAAGAAACCATTGTGTAATTTGAAAGCAGCCTGCGTGTATCTGTACAACACTATCAAATAAATACTATCCTTAGTCAAAAAATATATTTATCTTTGCAATAAGAAAAATAAAGTTACAAAATTTAGAGGTGTACAAATAAAGACAACTCATTGGAATTATAAAATAAACTACTTATGAACACAGATTTAATTTCTGTCATCATACCCTCCTACAAACCAGACAACTATATTTACAGATGCTTGGAGAGTGTCGCCAGACAAGACATAGACAAGCAACGCTACGAAGTTATTATAGTACTGAATGGATGCAACGAACCTTATTATACTGACATTAAGTTGTTTTTGCAACAAAAGTTTCAGGGAATCAAAACCTTGCTTTTGCAAACTGACGTTCCAGGCGTATCTAATGCCCGCAACATAGGCTTAGACAACGCACGGGGAGAATACATCACTTTTATTGACGATGATGATTGGGTGTCGAATAATTTCCTTCGTAATTTATCTGAAAAGTCAGACAAAAATAAAATTATCGTATCTAACATCCTATTAATAAATGAGAATAGTAAGCAACAAGAAACATGTTTCTTAAACAAGACATTTAGTAAAAACAAAAATAATACAAATCCTTCTATCTTTTCAGCAAGAGGTTTTATGTCTAATGCTTGTGAGAAACTGATTCCTCAAAATGCAATTCAAAAGGATAGATTTCCTGTAGAGTTTGAATTAGGAGAAGATTCTATTTTTATGTTTGCAATTTCTAAGCGAATAAACAAAATAGAACTAACATCATCTGACACAATTTATTATATTAATAAGCGAGCAACGTCTTCATCACGAAGCCTTGACCGTCCTTTTACATTTAGACTGAAGCTTGCCTTAAAACAAATTTCTGCTTACACCTTAATATATATAAATGATATTACGAATTATAATAGTCTTTTCTTTTTAACAAGGATTGTAGCCTCTTTACGAAAGATCGTAACAAAAAAATACATCTAAAACAGCAATAGCACATTTCATCATCAAAAAACTGAATATGAACGAACGGATAAAAAGTCTATCATCGCCATTGATAAAATTAATTGAAAATATCGCCTCTTCTCATCCTAAAATCGTAACTAATATCCGTTATTTATTCCGATTTGGCAAATTTCCGAATTTAAGAAATCCTAAAAGTTTAAATGAGAAAATTCTTTATTTAAAGCTTAATAGTAATACATCTTGTTGGACTTATCTGGCTGACAAATACAAAGTAAGAGAATATGTCAAATATTGTGGATTGCAAGATATTCTTATCCCTTTATATGGAGTTTGGAAACATCCTTCTGAAATAGATTTTAATTTATTGCCTCAGCAGTTCATGCTTAAAGCTAATAATGGTGATGGAAAAGGAACTAATAAGATGATAATTAAAAATGAATTGTCAAAGACAGAATACCAAAAACTTTATATTATGTTAGAGGAGTGGATTTCCCGAAAGAAAATAGGATCATTATCAGCAGAACCGCAGTATAAAAATATTCCACCACGAATTATTGCAGAAAAAGTACTCCATAAACATATGAAAGATTCATCGCTTATCGATTATAAAATATGGTGTTTTAATGGAAAGCCGTATTCTATTTTAGTATGCTACAATCGTCAGAAAACTACAACTTGCTTGGGTTGTTATGATTTAACTTGGACTTTCCAACCAAATAACATGAGAGGTACGAAACATTTTCATATTGCAACTACGCCACTTCCAAAACCTAAACACCTTGATGAAATGATTAAAATAGCTGCAAAATTATCAAATCCTTTTCCACAAGTGAGAGTTGATTTGTATGAAGCAGAAAACAAAGTCTGGTTTGGAGAGTTAACGTTTACAAGTCTTGGTGGTTTTATGAATTATTACACAAATCAATATCTTATTGAAATGGGTCAATTGGTTGATTTAAAGTTTTCCCAAAATGTAGATTATAGTTTTACATATTAATACAAATATTATCATGTCTCAAGATTTAGTTTCCGTCATCATCCCTTGCTACAACGCTGGTAGCTACTTGCGAGCGTGTGTAGAGAGTGTGCTGCGGCAAACTTATCGACACATAGAGGTCCTGATTATTGACGACTGTTCCACACAGGAAGAAACTCACAAAGTACTTGACGAGTTAGAGCAAACAGATAACAGAATTAAGATATTCTATTTGGACAAAAACTCTGGACCTGCCGTAGCTCGAAATGAAGGGATAATTCGTGCTCAAGGACGTTACATTGCATTTTGCGATAGTGACGACATGTGGCATCCCACCAAATTAGAGCGACAAATTGCTTACATGGAAGAAAAACAATGCGCACTTTGCAGCACCTCTTATTATATTGTTGATGAGAGCAATTCTATTATTGGCATTGTACGTTCTCCAAGCAAAATAACCTACCAAATGTACAAACGCGACAATAAGATAGGATGCCTCACAGCTATTTATGATACAAAACTATTAGGCAAAAAATACTTCATGCCGCTCCTCCGTAAACGTCAAGACTGGGGGCTATTTATGAAAATTCTGAGGGATATCAAGTTTTGTTACCCTGTCACGCAACCATTGGCTTACTATCGAAGACGCCAAAACTCTATTTCAAGTGACAAAACCTCACTCATAAAATATAATGTCAATATCTACAAACAGATATTAGGCTACCCTACGCTCAAGGCTTATCTATATTTCTTTTTCAGTTTCTTACCAACGTATTTATTGAAAGTTGTTAAGATAAAATGGGATAGCTATCTGCTACGGAAGAAATAATAAGCTAACTGTTCACGACTCTCACTCTACTTTCATTTCAGTTGCATCACTGTGATTGAACAGTAGCAATGCAAGCAAGTTTGAACGTAAGCAAAGTAGATTAACCGTTCTGTGCATTTAAAAATGGTGTGCCCATTTGGACACACCATTTTTATTTGTTAGTGGTTGGTTCTAAAATTACCACCGTATGTATTCCTTTGAGAAGAGCTTCAAAAGTTGGAAAGGGGAATAACAAACCGTTTATGAGTTCATTCTCTCCTTTCCAACTTGTTTACAGGGTTCGTCTGTGGCGGATGACCTCAGATGAAGCACTATCGGCCCATGTGCACAGTGTGGCTGACCTTTGTGTCGAGCTGCGTAATGATATATACGCCTTTCGGTAGCTGACTCTTGGCCTGAGCTATGGTTATGTGGCGTGCCACACATACGCCGTCAAGGGTGTGCACGTCTACCATTGCGTTGGCTGGCAAGTTGCGAATGGCATCAATACCAGAAGGAATGGCTGTTGTTACCAGCGCATCGAGTCCGCTGGCTTGTGCAGCCTTAATTACAGGCTGTTCTCCTCCCAGCTTGTTTACTACGGAGGAGGGTAGTTGTACACGGTCGGTGTTGGCAATGAACAATAGGTTACCCTTAGTATCGTAGAACTTGTACCCCATGGTGCCAGGCAGCACGTGGTCAAAGGCTATGCTCATGGTGCCATCGTTGTTCTTCACGCACTGTAGTAGACGTGCGCCACCAGGTTGTTGGGCGCTGGGCTTGAAGTCTTCCCACTGTCCATGATCACCCATCTTGCCAATGGCTACCCAGTCGTCGTAGTCGCGACGCATGGTGCCGGCTGGTGCACCTTCATAGGTGGCTGGCGAGCGTCGTATGTGATCGTCGATGAACACAATATTACCTAACTTCTTGGGATAGGCGTGCATTTTTGCCAATACTGCGTCAATTTGCGCTTGAGTGGCAGTGAGACGTTTCTCGCTGTAGTCACCCACCACCTTTTGATGTACTGGGACGAAGAATCCGTACATTTGGAACAACTCAGATAAGTCGGCGTTGGCTGCCTCACAGCACTTGAGCGCAAACTTGAGCCATTCGTCGGGACCGTTGATATCGTAGGGCTTCTTCATCGGGTCGTCGTTGAGTAGCTGGAAGAGCTTTTGGTAGAAATCAGGCTGGTTACCAGCTGCGTGGAAATACAGCCACAGCTTGAAATATAGTTGTGTCTTGCACCAAATATTATAGTCGGCAAAATGGTTACCCGCTACGTATTGTTCGGAAATAAACTGGCTACTACCATTACCGCGCGAGGTCATAACACCTTGATTGAACACGGCTACGTTGGAGAACAGGTTGTTAGAAACCTCAGTGCATCCGTGCATGTTGATGAGGTTTTGATGACAGTGTCCCATTTCGTGTGCGGGTCCCCAGATGCTTCCTCCCAAGCGCATGCTCTCGTAGTTCATAACACTCAACAGTGTTCCCTCCTCGTAGTAGGAACCGAAAGTGGTGGCGTACATGTACGAGCTTTGTACGCTGGTGGCATTGAGCACGTTGTTGCATCGGTCAGCCACTTTAGCTTGTAGTCCTTTGAGGTCTACCTCCATCTGCACAATTCCGTCCCAAATCTTGAGCAGGTTGGCCATGGGACCAGGACAGGCGGCCTTTACCTTGGCAGCATTCATATGGAACACCACGTTCTTGGTCTTCAGGTTCACGGCCTTTGCCTGCAGCAGTCCGTCGCTTATCAGATCTTTCCATACTTGGTTGTCGTCACCCTTGGTCAGGTCGAAGTATCCGTTGACGCTTCCGCCCTCGATGTGTATTTTGATGTCTGGGAACTGAGCGAGTTTCATTCCCGAGTTGTGGGTGTTTACTATGTAGCGAATGAACAGGTTGGCCTGTTTCTCCACGGCAATGACGTTAAGTCCCTTCTTCAACTTGATGCGGTTGCCCTCTACACTGCACAGCTCCACCGTCTCTGCCTCGAGGGTGGCATTGGCTGGCACGTCGCTATCCACGAACAACAAAAGGGTATTCTTGGGGTAAGCCGTAATGCCAGTAGGATTGGTAAGGTTACCAAACTTATAACTCATGCCCACCTTCCATGCCCAGTGGTCGTTGTCGGAGTAGGGCTTGTAGGAAGCAATGCGGAAACGCTCTTCCCAGTTATTACCACTGGCATAGGTTGTCCATGCCTGGTCTTTAATCTTCAGCACGACATTCTGCAAAATAACAGGAATGCCATCGTTTTGCATCTCTGTCTTTAGGTTTTCGTTAGATTTACCAGCATATGCAGGAGCTATTTTCGTGGCAGCTGCGTCAGCAAAATATTTGGACAACTTCTGCCAATGGACATTAGCATTGTCTTTCAGGTTGTGGAATGCTTGATATTCTTCTTGCGCTTTTCGTAATTTTTCCTCGTCAACCTTCATCTCATATAGCACCCAATTGTTGGCGGATGCCGACGTATGCCAGCCCACAGCCTGATAACCTTGCGACTGTCCGCAATGAATGCCCACGCCAAAGACATCGTCCATGGTAAACATCAGATTGAAAGGATCATTCACCTCATTGAACTTGAACCCTCCGTTGGAACGGGCTGCCGTACGATATGGCTGGCTCAAGGCTCCGCTTTGTCGCTGTATCATTTGATTGGTGTAGGCATTCACCAAGTCGAACCGATCGCCTTTAGCAACCAATTTCCACACTTGCGCATAGTCATTGGCAATGGTAGTGTTCTCTGTGGTAACGGTGCCGTTTGCATAGTCTATCTTGAGCGGTCGTTTGTAATCAACACACACGATGCGATAGTATTTGCCGTCTTCGGGGCGTTTCGCTCCTGATAGTTGTGTGAGGCGTTGCTTTACCTGTTCGTTGCTGATACCTGCTTCTCTAATAACCCACTCGGAAGGCGTGATTTGCCCACCAGGAGCTGCGGGGCGCCATGGCACCACTCTCAGGTCACCGTCGCCATGCAGGCCTTCATTGTTGTCATTGGTATTGGCAATGTCCCAATAGGTATTGCCGTTGACAAATCCGAAACGCTTAAACCAAAAAGCGTAAGGATTGGCACCAGTGTAATAGTTGGTGTACTTGGTGGACTGTTTCTGTACGTAACGTCCCGTACCAAGGTTTTGCAAAACCGACTGACCGTTTATCACCCTCATCACCCACACGTCGTCAAACTTAGTGGGGGTGGGTTTGGTGCTGCGGATATTCAACTTGTGGTCGGACCCCTCGTACATATATAGCTCGGTGCCAGGCTTGCGCTGGGTGTTGATGATGTAGTAAGCAGCTTGTATGAGCTGTTGCTTTTCTTTCAAACGTTGCTGCATCTCGGAGGTGAGGGTCACCTCCTCGAACTGCCACTCTGAAGGGCGGTTGGATTCTGAAGTGGTGGTGGGGAACCAGCGCACCACACGCTGTCCCTGTGCCTCGTGCATACAGAATCTGCCAGTAGAGTGCATCAAATTGTAGCATTCTACATCGGTACGTGCAGTATTTCTTTTTATATTAAAGATAAAGGGGTTGTTACCTGTGGTGTACATGGTCTCATTTTCGTACACGGTTCCAACGTAAGCTCCCGAGCCCACGTTGCGCAGGGTGTACCCCTCACCGCTCTTGGTCAGCACAAACACTTGGTAAAAGTCTTTGTCGTTTTCAGTGGCGGTAGTCTTAAGTTGACTTGTCGCCTGGTCTTCGTACATCAGGTGTCCTGCGTAGTTAGTATTCCACAGTCGATATGCCTTTCCGTCTGCTGGTGTGCTATAATTGGTGGCACTAACTGGCAGGAAGCCAAATATTGTGCAACATAGCATGAACAGCCAGCTTGTTATTTTTCTTGTTTTCATTGACTTATGTAGTTGAGAATGTTTGTAAAAAAAAAGACATGCCCTAACTATGTAGAAAGCGCATGTCTTTCGCTAAGGGTATAGTACCAGCTTGTGGCACTATTCCATATTAGAATCTTTTTGCTCCAAGTATGGTTTCAAGGTTTTTCTGTGCCCATGCCTCATCATGCACCTCGAAGAGACGCAGTTCAGACATGTTGAACCAGTCTGAGCTGGTACCAGTGAGTCCTAAAGGATCTTTGTTGCGGCGTGCCAAAGGTACGAACCTCAGGTACTCATAGCTCTCGGCAGTTTTGATGTGATTTTGAGCTACGCCCTGCTTTCCACGTCCTTCTGGCAGTTTGTAGGTAATGATACCCAAACTTGTCCATGCACCATCGGCATCGGCACCAGAGTGACTTCCAAATACTTCGGCTCGTTTCACGTCACCACCACCGTCACCATTGCCACGACCCATGTAGTCGAAGTAGAACTCGCCAGCAGATGGCTTGTTTAGGTGTATCTGTATGCGGTGTGGCTTTCCATCGGGTGCATCCTTGCCCCAGAACGAATGATAGAAGGTACTGGTGTTGTTATCTATCAATCCAGGTATTCCTTGTCCATCGTCTTCCTGTGTGGCATTGGCTGTTATCATGTCAGCGGTGAGCGTTACACTTACTTGCTCGGACCATACGTCTGAAGTACCTGTCACCTTCACAGGCTGTTTGGTTTCCAAACCTGTAGGACCATAAGAAAGGATCGTGAACTCATATTCTCCAGCAAACTTGAAGGTATTCTTAAAGGTAATGGAGTTGTTGTTCATGTCAGTGAGGGTCTTCTTCACCGTCTTACCTACCTTGGCGTTGTACATGGTGATGACCAACTTGGTATAGTTCACTACTTCAGGTTGATCCCAAGTAAGGGTAATCTGTCCCTTCTCAGCCTTAGTCTTGGCATTGACAACATTGAACGGTGGCACAGGTGTAAACTTGTTCTGCTTGATAGTGACAACGTATAACCTGTTGTTATTTTCGCTCTTCAAGGTAATAGTACCCGTACGTGGCTGGTCAGTTAAGTTCATATCAACCTTACCAAGCAGTTCACCATCGGTATTACTCAGCTGCTTTTTATCTGCATGCAACCACGAGGCAGCATTGTCGGACACAGTGACAGTCCACTTGCCGTCTTTCTCGTTTTGCACATAAGGGATGCGTATCTTGCCACCCAAGTCGCCGATTTCGTAACTCGTATTGCCGTAGCAAGGGATTACCTTGTATCCTACGCGGCTCTGTATCAAGACAAATTCTTGCGTAGCATCCCAGTTTTGAGACGATTGCAAGATCATGGTGCAGTAACGGTCAGCCTTGGTCTTATTGGGGTCGAGGCGCAGCTTGATGAGTTTTCGTCCTTGTGCATCTTCTTCCAACTTTTCATTAGCGTCGAAGTGTACCCATGATGTGGTGTCTGGTACAAGGATATGGTCGATGTTGAGGTTGGTGGAAACGGGAGCAACAAACTCAGTCTCATTTCCTTCTACGTATGCCACGAATCCATTCTTTCGCATAATGAAACCACCATCTTCAACGAGATTCAGTGTGGCTTCGTGTCCTACCTGTATCACCTGAACGTTATACTCTTGGTGTCCGTACTTTACGGTTACCACAGCCTTGCGTGGCTGGTATCCATCGTATGTACCAGCCTTTACAAGTACCTTGTCATTGGCTTTTTCCACCGTACACCAGTCAGCATTCGCTTCAGCGTTCCAGTTTTCTTTCGCCACGTTGGTTACCACATCGATAGTCCGCTCACCACCTTCACGCTGGAAGGTGATGAGTGCCTGGCTCTTGTGAGGAACTTCAAGCAGAGACTTGTCAAAGTTCGTCTCGTAGTCGGGCGAGCAGGCTGTGAACGTCGCAGTAAGTGTTGCGACCAGCATTGCCGAAGCAATGATTATCTTATTTTTCTTCATTTTTCTAAATGTTTAAGGTTTCTTACAATTGCTCTGCCCTTGGGTTATATTGGTGGCGAAGCTTTGCCTTCACTTCCTTGAAAGGACCTGGCTTGTTGGTGCCATCTTTCTGTGGGTTGAGTAGGCGATACTTGTAATGTACACGAAACTCTTTATAATAGGTGGAGTTGCCGCCTCCCAGTGCAACGAGTTCGTTGAGGTAGAAAGTGTTGTCGTATTCCCCGATGGGGGTGAGCATGACTACTTCCATTTCATTTGCATCGTAGGGAGTTACTACTGCCTCGCGCTTCTTAGGGTCGGTTTGCAGTTGTTTACCCACGGTAAAGACCACACTCTTCTGCTTGATTTGTGGAGCTGCCTTCTTGTAGTCTCCATAATCCTCATTACCAGCCAACATACGAACAGAGTTCACCGTAAGTGGAAAAGCTCTAAGCGTATTGGTTGGACGGGCAGTCTCACTGTTGCTCAGGTTTACCACAGTGGTGCTGTTGTAGTTGTATGTAATTTGCGTTTTGGTAGAAGCAAACTCGTTCTTCCAATGAATGCGCAGCAACACCTCTTTCTTCTTATTATTGAACGGTGTAGTGGATTTTGGATCCAGCTTATAGTTCAAGAAATAGATGCTATCTGGCGACAGCTTGTCAAGGTTCTTGAGCTTGATAGGAAACTTTACCTGTGACTCACCAGCCTTTATCACACCATTGAGTGCAGGTTCTTCATAGCACTCTTCGGGCAACAGCTTGGCAAAGCGTGTGGAGTCGATGTCATAGTTCGACTTGTTGAACACTTTGAACAGCGAGTCGGAGTGTACGATACTCACAGGTACGCTTTCCGAAGGTAGCTGTGAGCCACTGATGCCTACCACCAAGTTGATGACGGCACCATTTGTGGATGTCTCTGCCTCCATGTCTACGCACTGCCTGTCGTACACACCGTCTGAGTTTTGCAGCAAGTAGCTTTCTTTCTTGTATTGCTCTTGGTCGAAGTCGTATGTCTCGCATGAGAAGAGCGTGATGCCGACAGCCAGCAGCAACAATTTATAAATCTTATTGTTCATCATCATTTTGTTTGTCTATGGTTTGTGATTATCTTTCCCATCCCCAGTTTTGATCCATCTTTGGCAGCTTAAGCAACTCGTAATGGTTGAGCGGCAAGAATATCATCTTAGGTTTGGCAATACGGTCTCTATAGTTCTGCTCGTCTATCTGCACGATGTTCCAAAAACCTCCGTTGGAGTTGGTATCATCGCGATCTTTACTTACATCTAATCCTCGCCAGTTGCTACTATTAGCATCTTCGTCGAGATAGGTTCCCCAACGACGAGTATCGAAGTAGCGGTAGCCTTCATTGAACAACTCAACTTGTCGCTCGTTCCTGATGACCTTCTCGAAAGCATTCTTGTCATTCAGGGTAGAGGCTTCTACACCGGGGAGTCCTACTCGGTAGCGTATCATGTTGAAATACTTCGCCATGAATTCTGCATCACGACTGATGCTTACGTCTACCAGCTCTCCACTGCGGTTCCATGTCTTCACCGTTGGATTGCCCTCAATGTTGTTCATCGCCTCACACAGTTCGAGCAGAACTTCTGCATAACGGATGATAGGATATGGCTTCATCGTTTTCATCACTCCATTCGTATTGGGTGCCCATGAGTCGTCTGGGTGTACATACTTCACCGAGGTATATCCTGTGATGTTTACGTCATTAGGATTGTTCTGCGCTCCTGCCTTTCCTGCTATTCCGTCACTGTTGTCGTACCAGAATTGCTTATTGGTTTTGGAACCGTCGGCACTGGCAGAGTTCATCTCCCATACACGTCCAGGGAAACCAATGCTTGCGTAGAAACGTGCCGAGCGGTTGGCATACATATTTGGGATGCCCGACTTAAGTACGAAAGTAGAGAGATTTTGTGCCTTCTCTGTGGTGTTCTCAAAATCAGCGTCATACAAGCTGGAGTTAGCTGGCAACTTTCCGTCTGCCGTTAAGAAGCAGTCTATTACGCGTTGTGGCACGCTCAGACCACCCCAGCCACCAAGTCCACCACCCACTGGGAAGCAATGTTGTGTGTACTGAATTACGCTACCCGAAACTGCGTGAGCCCATATGAACTCGCGGTTCACCATTGGCAATCCCTCACCGTTGAACATGTCAGCAAACGAGTGGTAGGGGTCGATACCTCCCACACCCTCTGGAAATTCCTTGTTACGCAACGATTCGTCTACGTTGTCAAGTGGATAGGGGAATTCCTTATCAGCCTTTACCGTGTGTAGCTCGTAGTAGTTCATGTCTACCACTTGTTTGGCTGCTGCGGCTGCCACTGCCCACCGGTTGGGATCATAGTCCTGATTGATGTAATTAGCACCATCGCTCTTACGCTTCCAACCATTGAAACAACGACGTGCGCTATCTCCTCCGTTAAAGGTAGGCGATGCCTGTATGAGTCGAAGGCGAGCAATCAATGCCAATGCAGCACCCTTGGTAGGACGTGAGAAATAAGCGAGTGACTGATCTTGCGGTTCAGAGATACCCTTTAATGAGAGGGCAAACTCGTTACAGATGTAGTCTATCGACTCATCAAACGTAGCACGCTCACGGTTGTAGTACTCGCTGTCTTTATCGGTAGGGATAATCTCGTCGCCCACGATGAGCAGCGGTCCCCAGTTCATCAACAAGTGGTAGTAAGCCCAGCCACGCATGAAGTGTACGTAGGCTTTGTATTCGCGTCGATCGCCGTCGCTCATATCTGCCACTTTGTCAACGTTGGCGAGCATCTTGTTGCAACGCTGCACAATGACGTACATGTTTTTCCACAAGTACCAGTTGGGGATGTTGGTTTCGTTGATATTTCCAACGGTGAACTGTGCGCCCCAAAACTCTGACGTCTGCCATTTCACGGCTATCTCGTCCGAAGCGGTCTCGCCAGGATTCCACGAGCCTCCCCAAATATTTCCTTCGTGTGGGAATTCTTGTGGGGTATTCCACAAATATCCTTCTGCGTTCTGCTTGCTGTGGAAGACAGAGTCCTCCTTGAACGTAGCTTGGAAATAATTGTCCACGTCCAGAAAGTCGCAGGATGTAAGCATGCCGCTGGCAGCCATGAGGCCTGCACCAGCTATGGTCATGATGATTTTTTTCATATTGTAATATCGTTTGTATTTCTTAGAAGTTTAGGTAAAGCTGCAAAGCGTATGTCATTGGCAACGGATATACGGCGCCATTAGCCCCAGCCTGCTCGGGGTCGAAGTATTTCACGTTGTCGATAGTGAAGATATTATTCATGACGAATTCGCAGTCTAAAGAAGATAATCCACATGCGGTAATCCATTTCTTGTGGTGCAGCTTGTAGCGCACGCTCAACTCTTGGAATCGGAGGAACGATCCGTCACGCTTCCAGAATGTTGACAGTTGAGCATTGTTGCTGTTACCTCCATATGAGAGTCTTGGGAACTCTGCGTTGGGGTTTTCAGTAGCTGTAGTTCCAGAGTACCAAGCTGGCGTCCAGCGGTTCTTTGGGTTGTTGGCGTGCTTGAGCACATTTCCTATCTCACCGTTATAGAATGGAATCCATCCAGAGTCATTATAGAGGCCTGAACGATAGTATTCCACCTTGGCAGAACCCTTGAACAGGAATCCAATGGTCAGGTCTTTCCATGTATAATCGGCACCGAATCCGTACATTAACCGTGGCAGCTGATTGCCGTAACTCAATGGCACGCGGTCGTCGTTGTTCACCACGCCGTCACCGTTTACGTCACGATACTTGATATCACCAGGACGTACCTTACCGAACATCTGTTCGGGGCTGGTTTCTATTTCCTCCTTGCTCTTAAAGAGTCCTTCAGCAATAAGACCACGCAAGATATACAATGGCTTTCCGTTCGAACTCTGGTAACCGTATGCGTAGAGAGGTTCCTCAAAATTGTCAACGATGTTCTCAGAGAACGTGTAGTTGGCACGTACAGTGAAACTCATGTCCTTGTTAATAGGGTGATGATATGAGATGTTTCCATCAGATCCGTAGCTGTGCATCTTACCCACGTTAGAGAATGGAATGGTAATCATACCTGCATATTCTGGTAAGGTGACGCGCTGGCGGTAGATGTTGTCACGAACATCGTAGAAGAAGTCTACGGTGAAGGCGAGTCTATCCTTGAAGAATTTTCCTTCAATACCCACGTCACTCTTTCTTGATACCTCCCATTTCAGGTTGTCGGCTCCAATCTGTGTCTCTCGAATACCTAATCCTTGATAGCCCCAGTAGGTAGGTGCCGTATGGTCGATGAGTGTGAGGTAAGGGAAGCGTGTACCTGTAATTTGGTCGTTACCCGACAATCCGTAGCTACCACGTATCTTCAAGAAAGAAAACCAAGGCATCGCATCTTTGAACCACTGGTAGTTGGATGGAATCCAACCTGCAGCGATAGATGGGAAGAATCCGAAACGCTCGCCCTTCTTGAACTGTGCCGAACCCGTGTAACCGAAGTTGGCATCGATGAAGTAGGTGTCTTTATAGCCGTAGTGCAAACGTCCCGAAAGGTTCTGTCTACGAGCGGGAATGGCATTGATGCCCATGGCATCGTTACCCCAATCGGTACCTTTGGTGTCTTCCATGTAGTAGAAAATCAAAGCACCCATGTTATGGTCGCCGAAGGTGCGGTTCCAGTTGGCTTTTGCCTCAAGATAGTATTTGCGCCATCCGCTGTTGCTACTGCCGTAAACCATGTCTAGCGCACGACTGTTCAGACTCTTGATGAGTGCACCCTGTGCGCTACGACCCGTGGCGTGATACAAGTCGGGAGCGATGATACGTCGCTCGTTGAAGTCGGTGGTGTGGTCCATCATGGCTTGTACCGATGCCTCCAAACCTTGCAACACACCATTGAACTGTTGCGTGAGCTTCAGTGTTGTCATGTTGCGGGTTGTGTTTTGGTCTTTGTACCCGTAGTAGTTGAGTGCAGCGTAGGGAGAAATCAAGTTGTTGCGCCCGAAAGTAGGTATGGTGCCATCGGAATATTCCACGGGCATCATCAGCGGGTTCATCACGCGTATGTTTTCCCATACTGCATCGGTACCCATACCGCCTGGCGTGGTGTAGTTCACGATGTTTCCGTCAACACCAAAGTATAAGGTGGTGAGCTTGGTGAGGTTCATGTCGATGTTGGCACGATACGTCATCTTACGGTATGTCAACGGCTTCTTGAACACATTGCCTTTTTGATTGTAAGCTGCGCCCTCGTCTTGGTAACCCAATGACAAGAAGTAGCGTGCGATGTCGCCACCGCCTCGTGCGCTCATATAGTAGTTTTGCTGCAACGACGTTTTCTTCATAATCTCATCGGTCCAGTTCACATCAGGATACAAGTCTCTGTCCAGTCCGTGCTTGATCAAGTCGAGCTGAAGTGGTGTGTACAAATCCGATTCACCTGACATGGCACGTGCCTCGTTAGCCAACAGGGCATAGTCGTAAGCACCGAGATACTGTGGTATGCGCTTGATTTGCGACAGCTTTACCGAGGCGCGCCCCGTAATGCTGAGCTTACCCATAGCACCACGCTTAGTCGTCACGATGACTACACCGTTTGCACCACGCACACCGTAAACGGCGGTCGCTGATGCGTCTTTCAGAATAGAGAACGACTCCACGTCGTCTACGTCGATGTCATCGAGTTTTCCTTCAATACCGTCAATCAACACCAAGGCTGACCCGTTGGCACCGAAGGTACTGATACCACGAATCCAGAATTGCGAAAGGTTACGACCTGGCTCTCCTGAGGTTTGCATGGTGATGACACCTGCCACACGTCCACCGAGCATGTTGCTCAGCGACATACCTGGAGCCTTCAATTCCTTGGGGTCGATAGTAGAGATAGCTCCTACCACTGACACCTTCTTTTGCGAGCTCAAGCCCGTTACCACCACCTCGTCAACAGTGCTGGCATCTTCTTTGAGCACAAACTTTTGGTCAGCAAGATCTTTGGTTACTAATTTTTCTATGGTTTTCATACCCACAGCCTGTATCACGAGGGTGGAGTTTGGGTCTACCTTAATGGTGAACTTTCCGTCCAAGTCGGAAACCACTCCTCGTCCCGGAACGTTTTTGATGATGATGGTGGCACCTGGGTACGGTTCGTCCTGTTCGTCAACCACAACTCCCGACACGGTGAATGTCTTGCTCTTGGTTTTGTCGTTGGCATTCTGTGCAAAGCCGTTTGTGACTACAGCGAGTAACAGAGCCAA
This sequence comes from Prevotella sp. TCVGH, assembly GCF_023522295.1. Classification (NCBI taxonomy): domain Bacteria; kingdom Pseudomonadati; phylum Bacteroidota; class Bacteroidia; order Bacteroidales; family Prevotellaceae; genus Prevotella; species Prevotella sp. TCVGH. Next base: position 37,086 of record NZ_QFFX01000017.1, read on the forward strand.
CATATAGATAAATTGTTTCATATTGGTTTGATATACTATTATTTCATGGATTTATTCAATCGTCAGCTTGCGGATGCAGCGGTTGCCAGTGTCGGCAACGTACACGATACTACCATCAGCATTCACTGCCACACCACGTGGATAGCGGAACTGTGCCACGTCGGGACCTCCTTCCTTAAATCCAGCCGATCCTGGCAGACCTATGACGGTGGTCACAGTGGCTTTATTGTCAGGTTGGTTGGTATCAATACAACGGATACAGCTGTTCATACTGTCGGCAATGTACATCTTGCCATCGGCAGTGAAACATATCTGTCGTGGATAGTTAAACTTGGCATTCTTTAGCAAACCATCCTCCCAGCCGCTACCAGCACTGGTTCCTTCCCAGCATGCGCGTCCAGCATATTTCTCGCCGTGGTATTCGTTCGGGTCTTTTCCCTCCAACTGGTCAATGTCCACATACCATATCTCGTTGTTGTCGGTCTGGCAAATGAACAGGCGGTTAGGCATGGTGGGACTAAAAGCAAAGAATGAGTCGCTACCATTGTTGCTTGCTCCATGGATACCAATCTTCTTGAGCAAGATAGTCGTCTTACGTGTCTTAGGATTGATTCTTACCAACTGTCCTTGGTGCATGACAGTATAAAGCTGGTGGTCTTTTTTGTTGACTACAAAACAGAACTTCCAGTTTTTCTCATCAAGTGTCTTTGTTTCCTCTGTCTTGATGACACGCAATTTCTGTTGTGCGAAATTGGTGGCTTTTTGGTAACGGTAAAAGTCCATACCACCATCTAAAGGTGCATACATAGCCTCCACTCCCGACTCGTCAGAGAAGGCTGGAGCGTTTACAAAACCGCAATCTTCGCCAAGAAACCTCACATTGTTTCGCTTTAGTGAGGCTATCAGCACGTTTCCGTCCTTATTCTCATTTTTACTATTCCTTGCTTGACACCCGTCAGCTCGACCCGTGTAATGAGATCGCTCACAGATGAAAATATTGTCCTCATCGTCCAAGCAAATGTATGCTGGTGCCGACAATGTGGTAGAAGTCAGCGTACCTGGCACGGTAGCTTGGTTTTCCGAGTTAGGTTGTCCAATGACGGTAGTCACTGCCGTCTGTGTACGGTAGATGAACTTGTTGGGTGCTTCGCCAGAAATGGCTTTCTCTCCTTCTCCTCGCATCACCTTGATGGCGATGTTGCGCTTGTAGGTAAGTCCTTTTGGCACGGTGCAATATATTTTCTCACCGTTCGAGGATACCAATCCACCACGGTGCTCGATGCCGTCCTCGTCTACATACATCACGCGTAGTCCAACGGTGTCGGTGCCGAAGTTACTACCCGAGATAATCATCGATGTGGCAACACCACCCGAGTCGGGGTAGAAATCGTCCACGACGATGGGCTTTGATGGATCGAAGGCTGCACCAGCCGTACTGGTGTCTTTGTCACTGCATGCTGCAAATAAGGCACATGCAAGTACGCCTACCATTAAAATTTTACTTTTCTTCATGTTGTTATAAAAATAGTTATTTAGTTGTTTGGTTATTCTTGAAGGTCTACGTCCCTTGTTCTTTCACGCCTATTATAATAAGGTGTAAGGAGCGTTTGTATGATACCGTAATCTGGTAGCAATTGTTTAGATAGATTTACACAAATCTGTGTAGATTATAATCCTCTTTTTCTTATTATTTTGCAAAAATAACTTTTTTTTTTGAAATAAATGTCTTTTAGCAAAAAAAATTGTTTTAATAGATCGCATTGCATTCATTTAAGGGCAATTTTTGTAACAATAAATAAAAATACCTTGTTTTTGCAACGGAAAGGCACGGAGGAATACGGACGCATCGTGAAAACTATAAAAACACAGCATTACATATAATATGTTTAACAAAGCAGCGTTATATTATAAAACATTTTAACAAGGTGAAGCAAATACCCGCCTATATCAAGTATAATAATGACATTCAGAACAAACGATTCATTCCAGACGGAATGAATGAGTTTGAACGCAATATCAAACGTTGCGTCGATTTCCTGATAGCACTCGTTGCCATCATTATTTTCTCACCAGCTTTCTTGCTGTGCTACATCCTTGTTAAACGCGAAGATGGCGGTCCTGCTATCTTTAAGCAGGAACGCATCGGGCGTTTCGGCAGACCTTTCACTATTTATAAGTTTCGAAGTATGTGCATAGATGCCGAGAAAGACGGACCACAATTGTATGGACATGAACATGAACACAGGATGACCAAAATAGGAAGATACCTGCGCACACATCACTTAGACGAACTGCCACAACTGTGGAACGTGGTTAAAGGTGACATGGCTTTCATCGGTCCACGCCCAGAACGAAAATTCTATATTGACCAGATTATCAAACGTGACCCACGATATGTTTTCCTCTACCAAATCCGTCCCGGTGTTACCTCGTATGCCACATTGTACAATGGCTACACGGACACCATGGAAAAGATGCTCAAACGATTGGATTTGGATTTGTATTATTTGGAACATCGGTCGTGGTGGTTTGACTTCAAGATTCTCACCAAGACGTTTATCAACATCCTCTTTGGCAAAATTTTTTAGATGTTTGCAACTTCGTCGTATTTATAACACGGCTCTTTCCATTAAAAATGAATTATTTTGTTGTTGTAAACAGCGTAGAAGAAATCAACAACGAAATCAACAGAAAACACGAAAATGTAAGTATCATATAAAGAACCCAAAGAACGTAAACGTTCTGACGGAAAGAGCGAAAAGTTGCAACGAAGTTTTTCGTCTTTTTAGATAGAACGGGACGTTCTTTCGTGAAATGTTTTTGCGGCAAAGATATTTTAGTTGCTTTTGCGTTTTTCGTTGTTAAAGAATGAGGCGTCATGATGCTTTTCGGATGGTATGCGATGTGTTATATTCATGTCATTGATGAATTTGAGAGACACGTAACCAAAGGATAGCTGCTATACAGCCTCATCTCATGGCATCAGTATGCAACATCTGCTGAAAGGCTCATTTCGATTGAACTCAGAATTTGATAAAGACAAGTCGATACCGCTGACTTCGAAGTATCATTTTTCGATTGCTCAAAGTCTCTACTTCAAAACGTTCATCTAACTGATGAATGCCATACGGTGCTAACACCTTTACATCCTTTATACGAGGGTCGCCTTTTGTTCGGTCGGACAACAAGGGATTGACTATGAGCAGTTGCTGGTCGTGGTGTTTGAATGTCATGACACATTCAGGATGTTGATAATCCATATCATTGAGCATCAGTATTTTTCCTTGAAATGACCAAAATATTCGATGCAAAGTTAAATCTTTCGAACCACTATTCTGTAAGGTATCTATTCGCTCTAAGTGCCAAAAGCCATCTAACTCCCCGTTGCCTGATGTCTCCACTTCGCAGGAGGTTATCCCGCATAAAGACAAGCACAGCACCACTACATAGGCAAAATGCCGCATGCGTACGCTCTTTTGAAAACTATAAATTGAAAATCCCATGCTTACTAACTGTTAACTGAAAACCTTGATTATTTCCTAAGATTCCACCAAAATCAGCTCCGAAGGAAGCCATGAAACGCCAGCCATATCGCCAGCGGTAAGCGGTCTCTAAAAACAAACTTACGTTGTGATGTTTCTTGAAAAAGGGGGTGTTATAGGTTCCGAAACCTTCTTGATAAGTTGCCAAGAATCGGTAATTGAGCCGCTCTGCGGGTTCGCCCGACAGTCCCAAGTGAAATGCCTTGAATCGATTGTTTTGAATTTCAATAGTTCCATCTTCGTTGTAAAGCGGTGAGCGGTACAGCGGATTGCCGAGTACCTCGCCCCAATGCTGCCACCCCGGATAAATATAGTGGTTGTAGAAATTGTCTCGCCCTGAAATATGATGACTCATGTTCTGCGTATGGTCATGGTACACTGGTCCACTTTGGTATTTCGTGTACAAATATTCAAATACGAGGCTCTGTAACCAATGGTTGTATTTTAGGTTCAGTTCCAATCCCAACATCATATCCTTGAAGTCGTAGAGAAAAAACTTTCTTTTCGTCTTGACGTTCCACTCCTCTCCCGTTCCATAGCCATCGTAGTCGAGTTGGAGCATGGAAGAATGGTCCTCAAAATATTTTTCTCCGTATAATCTTAGACACCAACTGTCGCCTTCGTAATTCATACGGAAGAGCCAACTTCCCAATTGGTTGCCTTCTACATTCTGATATACAATTCCCTCTTCGGGCGCATCGTGTCCTCCGGGCATAAACGCATTCCAAAAAGCCCTCATATTGGTGTTGCCTTTGACAACCTTGGTTTCGCCATTGCTGCGGGGTTGATAGCTTGTTCCTCCAAAGAGTGTTGCCATCTCCAAGCCTAATTCCAAAGACCAAGGGCAAAATCGGTCTTCATTGCCAATCTTCAGAAATCCTGCTTTGCTGTGACACAACACCTGATCGACGTATTTCGACTGTCGTTGCGTAAAGTCATGTTGCCAGTTGTCATCGGTCATCCGCCCATAAGCAATATGCCCTTTGATATGTAGCCACCTATTTCCGAATGGCAACATCCAATAATCAGGCAATGCCAATCGTACTTGTGGCACGGGTCGGGCATTGATTCCAAAGGTTTGGGAACCACTACTCAAGGCATTGTTCTTGAGTTCCATAGGATATTCCTTGCTTCCAATGGAGAGCGAGCCATGCAACCAACGCACTTCAGCAAAGGCTTGCTGCACAATGGCTTTACTCGTAAAATGATAAGGTATCGCCACATCAACGCCATATCCAACCCCCCAACGACGAAGAGAGTCTGTGCGTAATGGTCTGATGATGCTGGAACGAAGGTAGCCATTAACCGATTCCAACGAACCTAAGCCGTGTCGATTGGAATGCATCCATAAAGGTGTATGCCCATGGGCAAAAGAACTTTGGAACTCAACATGATAGTTCATGTTGCTTCCGAGATTCAATTTTTCTGTTTGTTCCTCTTGTTGATTCAATTGCGCGCACACACTTTGCGCCAAGAAAAGCAGACAATAAAATATTATTTGGCGTTTCATTGGTTTTCTTTATGCAAAGATAACGAAGTTTTTTCCACATTATTATATAGAATACAATTTCATTTTCGCGCATGCCACGGTTTTTTCTTTGCAGGCAATATAGTTGAACAACGAAAGCACAAAACAAGACAAAGAACGCAGGTGTTCGTCGAAAACGAATTTGGAAAAACACACAACAAGTTGATGTTACAAGCTAAGGAGTTGTGAAGCCCATATAGGATGATAATCCGAGATATTATACAGCAATTGACGTTAAGAGCAAAGGCGGGGCGAAGCCCCAATTGGAATATAGCCCAGGGTAACACCCTGGGAGGGCGTTCGTTAGCTCATTGGCGCGCTGTAAGCGCAAAAGGAGCCAGTGAAGTATCTTTCTCCCAATTTCCTTTTGCGCTTACAGCGCGCCAGTATGTTGGAATATACTTACCCAGGGTGCTACCCTGGGTTATATTCCAATTGGGCTTTCAGCCCGTCTCTGCGGCGTGCCAACCTTCATACTTAATTGTGAGGGCAAATTCTTCATCGTGATGCCACCGCTCGACTACTTAGAAATGATATATCTTGTTGTTGAAAACAGCATAAATGAAAGGAACAACGAAATCAACAGAACACACAAAATGTACGTGTGATAAAAAGAAGTCAAAAGAACGCAGGCGTTCTGATGAAAAAAGCGAAAGAAAATGAGGGGTAACCTCTCTCCTGCCTTTCATCAAAAGTAAAAGACTGTAACGCCGCTTTTCGTCTTTTTTAGATAGATCGGGTGCTGCTACTTGGTAAAGAAAGAAATGGTTTTTGTCCTGTTATTTTACCAAAAATCGACCATCTAAAATCTTCAAAATAGAAAAAATTAATAGGCAAACGAACTGCAAAAATGGGCTGATTTTAACAAAAAAAACGCTTTTTACAGCTGAAACAATGACTTTACGGTCTTGGAAACATACATTAGTGCTGTTATTCACATGCTTCAGCAGCCTTAAAGCATGCAAATAGGAGGCTTAACTCAATGCTTTAATCGAAAAGGAATGGTAAAAATAGGCAGAAAAAGAAGCATTACAAGCATAACATATTCAATAACAACGAATTATGAAACTTGCTCATAACTCGCGTATTTGCGACCAACTTTGCTGTTGGTTGTTTTCACGCGAGTTTTGAGAGGTGCTTTGTAAAGAAAATTCAGCATTAATAAGCCTTCCGTGTAGCATACCCCGAATTTTACAAATGCAGCTTCGTTGGTATTGCTCGTTATAAAAATATGATTCTTCAATAAAAGCGCTGTGGGTACATTCACCAACTGCTAACATTCGTAAATGATAGGGAATTTCCTCAATGATGTAGGGAAAAGCCCTTTGGGCACTAAAAATGAATCATTATATTTGCAATGTGATGAAATGAAATAGGTGCTGTCAAACCAGCAGACTCCTTCACCAATGGTCGTTAAAGATCGCATAGTGACGTCACAACCATATTTACGAATCAACAAAACCCTATGATGATGAAAAAGCTTATATTTACCCTCGCAGCACTCTTCTTTATTTCCGTCTCGGCAAGTGCCATGAGTTACAGACAAGCTCGTCAACAGGCACTCTTCCTAACGGACAAGATGGCTTATGAACTCAACCTTACCGACGACCAATATGAGGCGGCTTACGAGATTAACCTCGACTATCTGATGAGGATAGACGATTACGATGACCTATATGGCGTTTATTGGAACAGGCGCAACATGGACTTGAGTTACATCCTCTTCGATTGGCAATATCGGTTGTACTGCGATGCTACTTACTTCTATCGTCCCTTATATTGGAATGCAGGCTATTGGCATTTTTCCGTTTATGCACGCTATCCACGGCGAGACTACTTCTACTTTGGAACGCCACGATTTTACACCGTCTACCGTGGCGGTCATAGTTGGCACCGCAACGGCAACCGCTCATGGTACTATGGACGAAGCTACGGAAACGACTATCGTAACAATGGCATTGGTATGCGCGACAGATTCCACAGCGGATATTACAACAATGGCAGTCGCTCCTTTGGCAATGGACCGCAAAGAAGAATCTCTACCTATGGAAGAGGTAGCGGTAATGGCGACATGTACAATCGCTCGGGTAGCATTCGTGATTATCAAAACGTACCTGACCAAAATTCCAATACGGTGTTTGGACGCAGGCGCAGTAGTACACGTACCACTGTTACACAGCCTGCACCCAACGACAACGGAAGCAGGAGTGGGAGTTTCGGTGGTAGCAGATCGTATCAAATTCCTAATAACAGACCCTCTGTCCCAAATCGAACATTTACCCCGAACGAATCATCCCGTCCAAGTAGACAATACGCTCCACAACGTTCCAATGTGATGCGCAACCCCTCAACGTCTCCATCACGCAACTTTGGTGCTGCATCAAGAGGGGGGCGGAGTTCGATAGGCAGGTCTGTACCGAGAGGAAATGGCAACAATAACAATGGTTCTACGGTTCACTTTGGGGGAAGAAGGTAGATACTATCGGTAAAAAATAAAATAAGTGAAATCCAAAATGATAGATTCTTTTATAGGCATTAAAGATGTTTCAGGAAACAGACAGTGGCAATGACTGACGCCAGTCATTAGCACACAACTGAAACTTCAGAAGGTGCGAATGTTACAGTTGTAGCTTTCGCACCTCTGCATTATTCATCCTTGCGATTTCTGACATGGGCAAACGATAAAACACACTTTGAATAGCTTTGTTAATGATGCCATGCCCCACCGCAAGAACAGTACCTGAAGGGCAACGCCGCCTCACCTCTTCGAGGAAAGCTGCTGCTCGTTGCTTGAGTGCTTCGATGCTTTCGACATTGTCAGGAAAAGGCTTGTCTTTCAAATCAGGAATATAACAACCCGTAAAGTCGCCCCAATCACGCTCACGAAGGAGCGGCGTTTGGTGTATCACAGCCTGATGCGGAGCGGCAATACATGCACAAGTCTGCACAGCACGCTGCAAGTCACTGCAGAAAAACATATCTATTGCTTCAGAACGAAATTGTTCACAAAGGTGTGCTGCCTGTTGCTCACCCAACTCACTGAGCTTTCCGGGCGTTTGTCCCTGCATCACTTTTTGCACATTCTCTACCGTTTCACCGTGTCTCACCAAATATAAAGTTGTCATATCTTTATGATTTTGCACAAAAATAATAAAAAAGAATTGGAATTATGGGAGATAGTTTGTACATTTGTCACGTATATAAAGATTTTTATGAAAACAGTACAAAATTCATTCATCCGCTCATTGTGTGCTATCATCATTGGTGTTCTCTTAATTCGATATCGTGAGGAAACCGTGACATGGCTCACCATTCTGATTGGTGTCTTATTCTTTCTATCGGGTTTGATTTCATGTATCACCTATTTTATTGATAAGAAACATCAAGACGAAACCGTAGTACTTGATGCCAATGGGCGACAGATTTCTGGCTTCCGTCCCACGTTTCCTATCGTTGGGTTGGGTAGCATGGTGTTGGGAGCCATATTGGCACTGATGCCAACCGTGTTTATGACGGGCTTGGTATATATCCTTGCTGCTATCTTAATATTAGGAGCTATCAACCAATTTGTTATTTTGGCAACAATCAATCGTATTCTACGAGTAGGCATTATCTTTTGGCTTTTGCCCTGTTTTGTATTAGCTATCGGAGTTATCGCTATCGTGGCACCAAGGTGGATTGCTTCTGCACCGCTCTTCGTGTTAGGTTGGACCCTCGTACTGTACGGTGTCATCGAGTGTATCGACGCCTTCAAAGTGATGTCGGTGAATAGAAAATACAAGCAAAACCCTACCATAGAAGAAACTGCTATTGAAACTACGGAGATAGAACCTTCGATAACAGAACCTACAGAAGTGGTGGATATGACCAATGAAGAGACAAATCCCACGCCTAAAGAATAAGCCCTAAACGTCAATTGAATGAACGGTAAGAGTTACAAAGACAACGTCTTATGTTCTTAAGGCTGGTTCTATAAATTAGCTTTGTTAGATTTTGAGCTTATTTTTGAGGTCAAAATGCAAGAGCGTGAAGGAGTGTAGCGAGCTACACGACTGAACAATCTTGCATTTTGAACCAAAAAGAAGCCAAAAGATAACAAAACGTATTTCATAAAAGTTTAATGACTATATGCGGTGGTAATTTATAGAACCAGCCTTAAAATATATTGTAAACTTACCCGTTCATTGAATGTATAAACATCATCTGTAAAAGAACATACCAAAAATGAACCTAAATTCTACAACTTCTCCCAATAAGAAGCTGAATCCCATTGCGTGGGTACCCACGCTATACTTTGCCATGGGGATGCCTTTTGTGGTGCTCAACATGGTGACTTCACTCATGTACAAAGGGTTAGGAATCTCAGATACGCAAATCACCTTTTGGACAGGACTGATTATGTTGCCTTGGACACTGAAGCCCATATGGAGTCCTTTTCTTGAAATCTACAAGACCAAGAAGTTTTTTGTGGTGCTTACCCAATTGCTTTGTGGCGTGATGTTTGCCTTATTGGCTTTCGCTTTGAACCTTTCCAACTTCTTTGCCATCACCATTGGCATTTTAGCAGTGATTGCCATCAGCGGTGCCACACACGACATTGCAGCCGACGGAACATATATGTCGGTACTATCAACCGAAGAACAAGCACGCTGGATAGGTTGGCAAGGTGCGTTTTACAACGTGGCGAAGATATTTGCAACAGGAGGATTAGTGTACTTGGCAGGAATATTCATCAAGAGTTACGGTGTGACCAAGGCATGGATGTTCATCATGTTGATTACTGGTACAACCATGCTCATCTTGGGATGCTATCACTTTTTCATACTTCCAACAGACGAAAAATCTGATAAGCAAAGAAAGAGTGCCCGTGAGATATGGACAGAACTATGGATGGTGTTTGCAGAGTTCTTCAAGAAGAAACACATTACTTATTATATATGCTTCATCATTCTCTATCGCTTTGCCGAAGGGTTTGTGATGAAGATAGTGCCACTCTTCCTTAAAGCACCTGTTTCGGAGCAAGGATTGGGCATGACAGAGCAAGAGATAGGACTATGCTATGGCACTGTTGGAGCTGCTGCCTTCGTCATCGGTTCTATCTTGGGTGGCTACTATATCGCACATCGTGGACTGAAAAAGACACTTTTCTCTTTGGCATTGGTATTCAATGTGCCATTTGTGGCGTATAACCTATTGGCGATTTATCAACCACAAGACCTTGTCTTTATAGGGAGTGCCATTGGACTGGAGTACTTCGGCTATGGCTTTGGATTCGTGGGACTGACACTCTTCATGATGCAACAAATTGCACCAGGCAAGCACAAGATGTCACACTATGCCTTTGCCAGTGGCATCATGAACCTTGGTGTGATGTTGCCGGGCATGCTTAGTGGTGCGGTGAGCGACGCTTTGGGCTATCGACACTTCTTCATGTTCGTGTTACTATGTACCATTCCCGCCTTACTCATCACTTGGTTTGTACCATTTAAGGCCTCCCCTAACCCCTCCCAAGGAGGGGAATAATTAGCTGAAAGCATTGAACCTTGAGGTTTGAACTTTTGGTTATCAATACTATCAACTGGTGAACTCGTCAACTTTGAACTCGTCAACTAAAAACTCAAAACTCAAAAACTATCAACTCGTCAACTTGCAAACTTGTCAACTCGTAAACTAAAAAATATTCCTATGTCCAAATTAATCATTCAAGGGCAACCTTTGCCCAACATGCCGTGGGAAGACCGTGCGGCAGATTGTAAAGAAGTCATGTGGCGTTGTTCGGCGAATCCCATTATTCCAAGGAATTTGCTACCCACCTCCAACAGTATTTTCAATAGTGCCGTAGTACCTTTCAAAGATGGTTACGCCGGTGTGTTCCGCTGTGATGACACCAACCGTAGAATGGTATTACACGTTGGTTTCAGTGATGACGGCGTGAAATGGAACATCAACGAAGAACCGCTCCGTTTTGAGTGTGACAATAAAGAGATTGGTGAATGGGTGTACAGTTACGACCCACGTGTGTGTTTTATCGATGACCGCTACTACGTTACATGGTGTAACGGCTATCATGGACCTACCATTGGTGTGGCATACACGTTTGATTTCAAGACCTTCCACCAATTGGAAAATGCTTTTCTGCCCTACAACCGCAACGGTGTGATGTTCCCAAAGAAGATTAATGGCAACTTCGCCATGCTCAGTCGTCCAAGTGATACGGGACATACTCCTTTTGGAGACATCTTCTACAGCGAATCGCCCGACTTGGTGTACTGGGGCAAGCATCGCCATGTCATGTCACCTGCCGCCTTTGAAGTAAGTGCATGGCAGTGCATGAAGATAGGTGCTGGTCCTATCCCCATTGAGACATCCGAGGGTTGGCTGATGTTTTACCATGGTGTACTACGCTCGTGCAATGGCTACGTGTACAGCTTTGGCTCTGCCCTACTCGACTTGGAACAGCCATGGAAGCCTATCTATCGCTCAGGTCCTTATCTCATCTCGCCACAAACACAGTATGAACTGACTGGCGACGTACCTAATGTTTGTTTCCCCTGTGCCGAGGTGCATGATCCCAATACAGGTCGCGTAGCCGTTTATTACGGTTGTGCCGACACCGTCACAGGTTTGGCATTCGGTTATATACCCGAGATTATTGAATTTACGAAACGAACAAGTATCATTTAAGGCTGGTTCTATAAATTTCCACCGCACATAGTCATTAAATGTTTATGAAATACGTTTTGTTATCTTTTGGCTTCTTTTTGGTTCAAAATGTAAGTTCGTTCAGTCGTGTAGCTCGCTACACTCCTTCACTCTCTTGCATTTTGACCTCAAAAATAAGCTCAAAATCTAACAAAGCTAATTTATAGAACCAGCCTTAAGTTGTAGCGTTGACAACGTTAATGATGGACGGTTCTAAGAATTACCGCCGTGTATGTGTTACTTAGAACCTAAAGGCATACTATTTTTCGCCCTTGGCTTCTTTTGATACAAGAGGTTCAAAGTCTGGCAAAACAATTTTTAGAACCGTCCTTACACATCACTTATCATCAAGCAGTTAAAACAGACATTCCACATGAAACACATTCTTTGCCTGTTCATGGCATTCGTGACAGCCACCTTCTCTGAACAAAATATACAAGCACAGTCGATGAATGAATGGGACAATCCATCCATCACCCATTTGCAGCGTGAAGAGGCTGGCACACTAACCATTCCACAGGAGAATTCTATACAAGACGATTGTGTTCCTATGGAACAATCTCCCTACTACCAAAGTCTGAATGGTACATGGAAGTTCATGTGGGTGCCAGATCCTTCAAAGCGACCTGCCCGTTTCTTCGCTGCTGACTATGACGATAGTGGGTGGGACGATATCGATGTTCCCTCAACATGGCAAGTCTACGGAGTGCGACACGGGAAACAATGGGACAAGCCACTGTACACCAATGTCACCTATCCGTTTACTTGTAATTGGTGGACATTCAGCGTGATGGGTGACCGTCCCTCTGACTGGACGTATAACAACAACATGAAAAACCCAGTGGGAAGCTATCGACGCACGTTCTCCCTACCCTCTACATGGAATGGTCGTGATGTGCATTTGCGACTCAACGGTGCTGGTCACGGCTATTATGTTTGGATCAATGGTAAGTTTGCTGGCTATGCCGAAGACTCTTACTTGCCCTCTGACTTTAACATCACCTCACTGCTCAAAGCTGGCACGAATGAAATTGCCATACAAGTGTACCGGTTTACAAGCGGCTCTTTCCTCGAAGATCAAGACTACTGGCGCCTGACGGGTATTACACGTGACATTTTTTTGTGGTCAACACCAAAGACATACGTCAAAGATTTCTTCTTTAAGACAACGAATTTGTCACCTGATGGAACATCTGCTAAAAGCCAAGTAAGCCTCACCATTGCGGGGAAAACGACACAAAACACATTAGTAGAAGCGAAGTTATTGGACGGAAAGAAAGTCCTTGCGACAGCCAACAAGCAGGTCACGACGGGCAAGACAACGCTGAACCTTCCTACAGTGAGCGGCATTGAGGCATGGAGTGCAGAGCGTCCCACATTATACAACCTTGTACTCACATTGAAAGAGAATGGTAAAACCATAGATACCAGAGCTTGCAAAATAGGATTTAGAACCATAAGCATAGGTCAGGATGGCGCATTCTTGGTAAATGGAAAGCCAGTGATATTCCATGGTGTGAACCGTCACGAGTTCAGTGAAGAGAATGGAAGAACTGTATCCAAACAAGAGATGGAACAGGATGTCAAGCAAATGAAACAGCTCAACATCAATGCAGTACGAACTTCACACTATCCCAACAGTCCCTACTTCTACGAACTGTGTGACAAATACGGTCTTTATGTATTGGCAGAAGCCAACGTTGAGTGCCATGGCAACACCAGCCTGTCAGGCAACGAACTTTTCAGAGCCGCCATGGTAGAGCGCAACACCCGCCATGTACTGTCGCTTCGAAATCACCCATCCATTGTCATTTGGTCGGGTGGCAACGAGAGTGGTGGAGGTGATAACTTCAGGTCGGTCATGGAAGCCATTAAACAACTTGACGACACACGGCTCACCCACTATGAAGGCAACAGCCAATGGAGCGACATGACCAGCACGATGTATGCAAGCTACGACCGTATCAAGAACATTGGTGAGCAGCGATTGGCAGAATACAAGGCTGGATGGCGACCCAAGCCCCACGTTCAATGCGAGAACACCCATGCCATGGGAAACTCCATGGGCAACCAACGAGAAATGTTCAATCTGTACGAACGCTATCCAGCCTTAATAGGTGAATTTATTTGGGACTGGAAAGATCAAGGCATTAAGATGCCGGTTCCGGGCAAGCCCAACCAGTATTACTGGGCGTACGGCGGAGACTTTGGCGACATGCCAAACGACAACAACTTCTGTTGTAATGGTATCGTCTTGCCAGACAACACCGCAACAGCCAAGACCTTCAACGTCAAGAAAATCTACCAGCCCGTGGACTTCAGGATGAAAGACAGCCTGCAATATACATTTGTCGTCAAAAGCAAGCTCAACCAACGCCGACTAAACGATGTAGACCTCACCTACCAGCTACTTAAAGACGGCATTGCCATTGCGCAAGGCACCGTTAACAACATTGACATCGCACCCAACGACAGCATGGAAATCAAGCTCAATGGGCTTCCAACACTTGACGACAAGGCAGCAGAATACTTTATTCGCTTCACCGCCAAGCTGCGCCAAGCCACCCTGTGGGCGGATGCAGGATATGAAGTTGCGAGCGAACAATTCAGGATAAGAAACGCCATTCACAAGAAACCGCACATCTCATCCAACAGCAACCAACTGCAACTCACCCAAAACGAAGGCACCGTGATCATCAAAGGTTCCGACTTCTCTGCTGTTTTTACCAATGGCATCCTCTCTTCCTACTATCACCAAGGGAAGCAGCTCATCAGCAGCGACATCTTATTGAACGCCTTCAGACTGCCAACAGACAACGATAAGACACAGACAGGCAACTGGGACAACATGGGACTGCGTATGCTCAATTATTCGTTGGGCAACACAGATGCGGCTCTTGACATTGACTGCAAGCGTGCCAGCGTCAAGACAGAATGCACCTATATTGGCACTAATGGCACTGCCTTCAACGTAAACCAGCAATATACCATATTGAACGACGGCACCATTATTGTCAACAATATCATCGACCCTGCACAAAAAGGCGTTGTATTACCCAAGTTAGGCTTCCGCCTTGGCATGCCACAAAGCTTCAACAAGATGCAATGGTTCGGTCGTGGTCCTTGGGATAGCTACAAAGACCGCAGGGAATCGGCTTTCGAAGGAGTGTATAGCAGCACCGTCGAGCAACAGTTTACCCCTTATGTGAAGCCCCAGGAATGTGGCAACAAGGAGAACGTTAGATGGTTGGCATTGACAGACAACCAAGGAAGTGGACTGATGTTCGTAGCACCTGCACAGATGGCAACCACGGTAGCCAACTGGAAAGCCGAGGACAACTATACAAACAGAAACGACCGATCGGCACACCCATACCAACTAATGACAACATCCGAGACCATTGTATGCCTTGATGCGGCACAAAGGGGATTAGGAAATGCCAGCTGCGGTACAGATGTCATGCCCAAATACGAGCTTACAGCTCACAAGACTTCCTTCGACTTCATCATCCTACCTTTAGCACATCAACATACCGAAGAAGAGTTAGCTCAACTGGCACAAATAGACAATCCCCTTTGCCAACCTGTACATATAGAACGCAACAAAGACGGATGGGTATCCATCTCCTCACCACAACCCAATGTTGTGATTCATTATCCCAAATCGGTCATTAGGATTTCTCTGTGTCGTACGGCAAAGAGAAATCCTTTAATTTTTTCCATATGGACAA